>NZ_DLTK01000109.1:0-76363 GCF_002500885.1 Brevundimonas sp. UBA7838 | reverse complement strand
GGCGCCGCACCCGGCACCGCGCTCCAAGGCTCAGCCGCGCGCCAACGCCTGCGCCGCCGCCTCGACCACCCTCTGGTCCTGCTTGCCGGTGCCGCCCGACACGCCCACCGCGCCGATCACCGTCTCGCCCTCTTTGATCGGGACGCCCCCGGCGAAGATCATCACCTTGCCGTCATTGGAGGCATGGATGCCGTAGAAGTCGGCGCCCGGCTGGGCGAGCTTCGCCAGCGCCATAGTCTCGACGTCGAACGCGCGCGCCGTCCACGCCTTACCGATCGCGATGTCGACGCTGCCGCGCCACGCATCGTCCATCCGCGCGAACGCTAGAAGGCAGCCACCCGCGTCCACCACCGCGATGTTCATCGGGTTGCCGATCCGTTCGGCCTCCGCGATCCCCGCATCGATGATCGTTCGCTCGTCGTTCAGGTCGAGCGTTTGGGTAGTGCGCATGGTGTGTCTCCGTGGTCAGTTCGTGGAACACCGCTCAACGCACGCCGCCGCGCCCGGGATTCCCCCCAACCCGGGCGGTGAGCGACGCGCTACTCTGCCGATCGCTCCCCTATTTCGCGGCCAGCAGGGTGAACTTGTGAATCTGCGGCGGTTCAGAGAACAGTTCTTCTGCCTTCTCCATCAGTGCGGCGGCAACCTTGCCGTCAAGATGAGCCTGCCGATCCTCCTCTGTGTCGAACGTATCGAAGATCGCGTACGCACCGGGACCTTCCTCGATCGCATACCAGGTCAGAGTTCCCGCCTCGGCTTGAACGAGCGGCAATGCCGAGGTCAGGAAATCGGCGACATCACGCTCTTTTCCGGGCTTGGCCTTCAGCGGTACATACAGGGCTATTTTGGGCATCAATGACTCCTCAAGTGAAACGGACACATTATTCTGCAAATTAACGGACAAGCGGGCCGATACGTTCCCCATGAGGCGGAGCACACGCGGCCCCGCCTCCTCGTCGAAATCAGAACTGCTGTGCGGTCGGACGGATGACAATCGCGTTGACGTCGACGTCATCAGGTTGTTCGACAGCGAACGCGATAGCACGCGCCACGGATGCCGCCGGGATGGCCTGCTTGTAGAAGTCCAGCACCGTCTCGGCAGCCGTGCCAGAGGTCGTGAACTTCAAATCGCTTTCGACAGCTCCTGGCTCGATTGACGTGACCCGGACCTTTTCCCCCACCTCGTGGCGCAAGCCCTCGCTGATCGCGCTGACGGCGAACTTGGTGCCGGAGTAGACCGTGCCGCCTGGTGCGAAGACCTTGATGCCCGCAACCGAGCTCAGGTTGATGATGTGGCCGCTGCCCTGCTCGAGAAAGCCGGGAAGGGCAGCCGCGATGCCGTAGAGCGTACCCTTCAGATTGACGTCGATCATCTGGTCCCACTCGTCGGTGTTGACCTCGGCCATCGGACGGATCGGCATCAGCCCTGCGTTGTTGATCAGCACGTCGAGGCGGCCGAAGTCGGCAATGATTGCGGCGACGACGGACTGGACCGCCGACTTGTCGGTCACGTCCAGCGCGTAGCTACGTGCCGTGCCGCCGTTTGCGGCGATGTCCGCGACGACCTCATCGAGCCTGTCCTTGCGCCGTGCGGCGATGGCCACCTTCGCGCCGCGTTCCGCGAGAAGACGCGCGGTTTCTGCGCCGATGCCGGTGCTGCCGCCGGTGATGAGAACGACCTTGCCTTCGATACCCTTGGTCATGACTGTATTCCTTCAAGTCAATTGTTGATTTTCGCCGGATCGCGGCTCCGCGGGAGCCCGCCCGGCCTGATGGGGTCACCGCGAGCGCAACAGTACGGGAGCGGCGCCCACCTTGATGCGGAGCAGCTCGTAGGGCTTGCGGCGCAGGTCTCGGCCGCCGTGGAAGCCGGGCTGGCGGTGGAGCTGGTTGGCGGTGAAGTAGAGATATCCGTCGGTGCCGATCGACAGCGTGTCGGGCCAGCTGATGCGCGGGTTGCTGACCACCGTCGTCCAGCGGCCCTGGTCGAGCACGCGGATTGCGTTGTTCTCGTAATCGCCGGCGAACACGCGGCCCTTGTCGTCCTCGGCTATCCCGTCCGAGGCGCCTTTGCGCCCCAGGCTGCGGACCGCGCGGCCCAGCTCCTCCTCGGACACCGCGGGATCGCGCAACAACGCCGTGGGCACCGCGTGAAGCGTGCGGCCCGACAGCGGACCATAATACAGCAGGCTGCCGTCGGCGCTGAGCGCAATCGCGTCGCTTGCGATCGTGACCGGCGTTCCGGGGCCGTCAGCCGGGCGGTTCATGAGCACCGCGCCATCGACAACCGGGGTGAAGCCGGGCTCGGGGTTGGTCGTCGCATGGTTCGACAGGCGCCGGATCGCCCGCCCGCTTGCGATATCGACGACGATGATGCCGCCGATCCCTTCGTTGCTGCTGTCGGTGATGTAGGCGACGCCCTCGGCGCCCTGACGCAGATCGAAGCGCACGTCGTTGAGGTAGGTCGTGGGCAGCACCACGCTGGGCGGCAGGACGATCGTCTTCACCACCCGGTCGGTCGCAAGGTCGATTGCCACCAGCTTTGCACCGCCGGCCTGTGGTTGAGAGAATTTGGGCGCCGCCGTGTCGAGCACCCAGAGGCGATTGGCGCCGTCGGCCACCACGCTCTGCACCGAGATGAAATGCCCAGCCGGGTCGGCCGGATCGGGCTGGTTGGTCGCGGCGTCGGGATAAGGCACCGCCTTGCCGTCGACCAGCTCGGCAACCGTGAACGGCGCGTTGTCGCCCCATTGCGGGAAGTTGACGAAGATGCGCCCGTTGGGGGCGACGGTCACGCCAGTCGGCATCGCGCCATCGAAGGTCGCGACCTGTTCGATCTGGGGCGCGGATGCACCCTCGCGGGTCGTCGAGCAGGCGGCAAGCGAGAGGGCAGCGCCAGCGGCAAGAAGCAGTTTGACGGAGGTTTTCATGGGGTCATTTCCTCGAGGATGCGGCCCGCTTCGTGGGGCTCGGACCGGAGATATTGCGGGGGCGCCTTGACCGATGCACCAAGCGCGGCGGCGGCGTGCCAGGGCCAACGCGGATCCCACAGCGCAGCGCGGGCTATCGCTATGGCGTCGGCATGCCTGTCTTCGAGGATGCGCTCCGCCTGGTGCGGATCGGTGATCATTCCGACCGCCACGACAGGCATGGCGACCGCGTCCTTGACCGTCCGCGCCAGCGGCACCTGATAGCCGGGACTGACAGGGATCTGCTGGCGCGGGTCAAGGCCGCCGCCGGAGACGTGGATTGCCGAACAACCGCGCCGCTCCAGCTCCTGTGCAAACAATGCGGTTTCCTCCGCTGTCCAGCCGCCTTCAACCCAGTCGGTCCCAGAAACGCGGACGGTCACCGGGCGGTCGGCCGGAAACGCTTCGCGCACGTCATCGAACACTTCGAGCGGGAACCGCATCCGGTTGTCGAGGCTGCCGCCGTATTCGTCGCCGCGCCGGTTGGAGATCGGCGAAAGAAACTCGTGGAGCAGATAGCCATGCGCGACGTGGATCTGGATGGCTTCGATGCCGAGCCTGCCGGCGCGCCGGGCGGCATCCGCGAACGCCTCCCGGATGCGGGCAAGCCCTGACTTGTCCAGTTCGACAGGGGGATTGTCGTCCGGAGCAAAGGGAATGGCGCCGGGTGCCACGGTCTGCCAGCCATTCTCCGCATAGGGGGCGATCTGCGTTCCGCCTTGCCACGGCTTGGTGCAGCTCGCCTTGCGGCCGGCATGGGCCAGCTGGATGATCAGCGGCATGTCCGACCAACGGCGCACACTTTCGAGCACGCTTCGCATCGCCGCTTCGGTACGGTCATCGTACAGGCCGACGTCACCGTAGGTGATGCGCCCTTCCGGGCTGACCGCGGTCGCCTCTATCGTCAGCGCGCCCGCGCCCGAGAGCGCCAACTGGCCGAGATGCATCTGGTGCCAGTCGGTCATCGCGCCGTCGACTGCCGAATACTGGCACATCGGCGCGATGACGATGCGGTTGGCGAGCCGCAGCCCGCCAACCT
Organism: Brevundimonas sp. UBA7838; assembly: GCF_002500885.1. Lineage (NCBI taxonomy): Bacteria > Pseudomonadati > Pseudomonadota > Alphaproteobacteria > Caulobacterales > Caulobacteraceae > Brevundimonas > Brevundimonas sp. UBA7838. Next base: position 72,355 of record NZ_DLTK01000109.1, on the reverse strand, counting down.
CAATCGGTTCGAACAATTTCGCCATCACCATTCGGCCGTGTTGGGCATGGAGGCCCAGGGTTCGGCCGGAGCCCTGTGTTCGCCCTTCTGCAGCAGTTCGATCGAGATCCCGTCCGGCGAGCGGACGAACGCCATGTATCCGTCACGCGGGGGGCGATTGATCGTCACGCCGCCCGCCTGCAGCCGCGCGCACGTTTCGTAGATGTCGTCGACCCCGTAGGCGAGATTGCCGAAGTTTCGGCCGCCCGTGTATCTCTCGGAAACGCTGCCATCCTCGGGCGGCCAGTTGTACGTCAGCTCGACCTCGGCATCTCCCTGCTCGCCGTCGCCGCGGAAATCCTCGTCGGCGGCAAGGTAGATCAGCGTGTAACGCCCGGCCTGGTTCTCCATGCGCCGGGTCTCCCTGAGACCCAGCAGCGTGAAGAACCGGACCGCCGCCTCGGGATCGGCGACGCGCAGCATGGTGTGGAGATACCGCATGATCAGGCGTCCTTGTCCTTGAGGGCTTCCATCACGAGCTCCGCGGTGCGGGTTGCGCTGGCGGGGTTCTGGCCGGTCACAAGGTTGCCGTCGCGCAAAGCGAATGGCGCGAAATCGGGGCCGCTCTCGTGCTTGCCGCCAAGTTCCTTGAGGCGCGTTTCGAGCAGGAACGGCACGGCCTTGTCGAGGCCGATCTCGCGTTCCTCGCTGTCGGTGAAGCCCGCGACACGGCGGCCAGCCACGAGGGGCGTGCCATCGGCCTTCTTCGCCGAGACCAGCCCTGCCGGTCCATGGCAGACGGCGGCAACGATCTTGCCTTCGCGGTCGAAGCGTTCGACCAGGCGGGCCAGTTCGTCGCTGCCGGGGTAATCGAACATGGTGCCGTGGCCGCCGGGCAGGAACAGCGCGTCGTAGCCGGCGGGATCGATGCTTGTGAATACAGGGGTGCTGGTAACCTCGGCCTTCAGGGCCTCGTCCTTCAGATAGCGCTCGACCGAAGCGTCGTTCTCGCCGTCGGCGTTGACGCTGCGCTGGTCGACGGGGATGGCGCCGCCCTTGATCGAGGCCAGCGTCACCTCGGCGCCCGCATCGCGGAAGGCATAATACGGGGTGGTAAGTTCCTCGAGCCAGACACCCGTCGGTTCGGTGCCGGGAATCATTCGGTCGGCGGAGGTGGCCACCATGAGAATGCGGGTCATCGTCACTTGTCCTTTCCCATTGATGTCGGGGACACGAGCAAACCCAACCGGCGCAGCCGCACCCGCCACAAAGACAGCGGTGAGTGCTTTCAGCAGTTGGCGGCGATTTTGCATTCGATCGTTCCTTTCGGCGGCTTAGATACGCAGGGAACGGCATCATGAAATCCAGCGGGAATGGCGGACGGCCATAAATCCGTTTATGGAACCGGAATGTCCCTCCTGCAGTTGCGCACTTTCGTCGAAGTCTACCGCCGTCGTTCACTTAGCGAGGCGGCCCGGGCAATCGGCATCACACAACCGGCGGCGTCGCATCACATCGCATCGCTCGAGGCGCAACTGGGCCGTCCCTTGTTCGATCGCCATTCGCGCGGCGTCCGACCGACAGCGATCGCCGACGATCTCGCTGCTTCAATCGGAAGCAGCCTCGACACGGCGGAATCGGCACTAGCCAGCGCGCGGGCCCGTTCGTCCCGCCTCTCGGGCACGGTCCACATCGCCGCGCCGTCGGACCTGCTGGGCGAAATGATCACGCCCCGACTGGCTCCGCTGCTGGAAGCAGGGCTGGACCTGCGGCTGCATATCGGCGGGCGCGAGGCGCTTTATGCCATGCTTCTCGAAGACAAGGTGCACCTGGCCGTCACCGCCTCGCAACCCGAAGATCCGCGGTTGGCCTTCCATGCGCTGGGCGAAGAGCACCTGCGCGCCGTAGCCTCGCCCGCCGTGGCCATGCGGATTGCCGAATTGCCGCTTGCCGACGGGCTCAACCGGACGGCCCACCTCGCCTACGACCTCGACCGGCCGCTGCTGCGAACCTGGCTCCATGCAAACCAGCTCGAGCTGACGAGGCAGCCCGCGTTGACCGCGCCCGATTTGAGAGTATTGCGATCGGGATTGTGCGCGGGTCTCGGCTGGACGGTGATGCCCGGCTATCTCACCCGCAGCGAACGCGCTGCCTGCACGCTGATCGAGATACCCGCCCCGGTCACGGTGCCGCGCAACGCTTACTACCTCGTCTGGGCACGCTCATCGCTGCGACACCTGCGCGTGGCCATGGCTCGGGACGCCCTGATTGCTGCCCTCCGAACATAATGGTGGCCACACCTGTTGGGCCGTGAGCGCAATCTCGGGTCTGAACCAGTTGAGCGCTGGCGGAACGAAGGGCGGCTATCTGCGCCGCAGAGAGGGCAAGGAGGACGTCGTCTATCCCAAGCCCGAGCTGGAGAAGGTGCTGGGCAAGACCCTGGGCGTGCCCCTGTTCCAGGAACAGGCCATGCGGGTCGCGATCGAATGCGCCGGCTTCACCGCATCGGAGGCCGACCAGCTCCGCCGCGCCATGGCGACCTTCAAGTTCACCGGCGGGGTCAGCCATTTCAAGGACAAGCTGATCAGCGGCATGGTCGAACGCGGCTATGACGCCGCCTTCGCCGAGAAGACCTTCAGCCAGCTTGAGGGCTTCGGATCCTACGGCTTTCCGGAAAGCCATGCGGCCTCCTTCGCCCTGATCGCCTATGCCTCCTCCTGGCTTAAATGCCATCATCCTGATGTCTTCTGCGCCGCGCTGCTGAATGCCCAGCCCATGGGCTTCTACGCCCCGGCGCAGATCGTGCGGGACGCGCAGCAGCACGGAATTGAGATCCGGCCCGTCTGCGTCAACGCCAGCCGCTGGGACTGCACGTTGGAGCCCGCGGGCGAGGATGGCAGGTTCGCCGTCCGCCTCGGCCTTCGCATGGTGCGCGGCCTACTGAACGGCGACGCCGCCCGCCTCCTGGCGGCGCGGACGGACGGCGCCTTCCGCTCGATCGACGACCTATGGCGCCGCGCCGGCGCCCAGGTCGCCAGCCTTGTCCGTCTAGCGGAGGCGGACGCCTTCCGCCCAGGTCTTTCCCTCGACCGCCGCGATGCGCTGTGGGCCATCAAGGGGCTAAGGGACGACCCCCTCCCCCTGTTCGCCGCCGCCGACGCCCACGACCAGAAGCCGGAAATCTCGGAGCCCGATCTTGGCCTCAAGCCGATGACACCTGGACGGGAAGTGGTCGAGGACTACAGCCACATCGGCCTGACGCTGCGTGATCATCCGCTAAGCTTCCTGCGCGGCGATCTGCAGTCACGCCACGTCATGACCTGCGCCGATGGGACCGCCATGCGCGACGGTCGGCTGACACGCGTCGCGGGCCTCGTGCTGGTCCGTCAGAAGCCCGGGAGCGCCAAGGGAGTCATGTTCATCACCATCGAGGACGAGACCGGCGTGGCCAATCTGGTCATCTGGCCCAGCCTCTACGAACAGCAGCGCCGCATCGTGCTGTCGGCCTCCATGCTCGTCGTCGACGGCAAGGTTCAGCGGGAGGGCGACGTTGTCCACATCGTCGCGACCAAACTTCACGACGCGTCGGCCCTGCTCGCCTCAGTCGGGGATCGGGGCGAAGCCTTCCCCCTGCCCCACGGGCGTGGCGACGAATTCCATCGCGGCGGGTCGCCGGATGCGCGCGACGCGCCCCCTCATGCGATCAGGGTCCGGGACATCTACATTCCCGATCTCCATCTCGACACGATCAGACCGAGGGCGCGGGACTTCAGGTAGTCGGCCTCCGCGACCTAAGGCTGTTCAGGATCGCCGTCTCGAAACCGCCATTTCATAATCATAACCCCTGCCGCCCTGATCATGGCGAACTGTTCGACACAGCCACTGGCCAGGCTTAGGTCAGGACGCCGTAGCCACCCAGAGGATGAAAAAGGTGACCGTGAGCGAATAGGTTTTGAGTCTTCCCGAAAAAGCGTCGCGCTCTTTCCGCTTCTTAATCCCACTTCGGTGCGAAGCGCCCTGTCCCCTCTTGTCGGCAAGGCACCAGATTCGGTCATTGCCTCAAAGCTCTGAAGCTGACGTTTAGCGGCTCGAAAATCGCCCCCTGTCCAAGCTACTCGCGGCAGCGCCACCGTAATCAGCTGCAGGCCCGCCCAGCTGAGCCGCTAATGATAGAACCCTACACAGGATGGCCAATCCTAGATCGGCCATCCTGCGCCCAGATCAGAAGAAGCCCAACTTGTCGGGGCTGTAGCTGACCAGCAGGTTCTTGGTCTGCTGATAGTGGTCCAACATCATGCGGTGGTTCTCCCGCCCGATGCCCGACTTCTTGTAGCCGCCGAACGCCGCATGGGCCGGATACTGGTGATAGCAGTTGGTCCAGACCCGGCCCGCCTGGATGGCGCGACCGGCGCGATAGGCGGTGTTCATGTCGCGCGACCACACCCCGGCGCCCAGGCCGTATTCGGTGTCGTTGGCGATTTCCATGGCCTCTTCAAAGGTCTTGAAGGTCGTCACCGCCAGGACCGGACCGAAGATCTCCTCCTGGAAGATCCGCATGTCGTTGGTGCCTTTGAACACGGTGGGTTTGACATAATAGCCGCCGGCCAGATCGTCCTTGAGCGCGGCCTGATCGCCGCCGGTCAGGACCTCGGCGCCCTCCTCCCTGCCCAGCTTCAGATAGCCGAGAATTTTCTTCAGCTGCTGGTCCGAGGCCTGGGCGCCGACCATGGTCGCCGGGTCCAGAGGGTCGCCTTGGACGATGGATTCCACCCGGGCGATCGCCTTCTCGATGAAGGCCTCATAGATGTCCTCATGGATCAAAGCACGGCTGGGGCAGGTGCAGACCTCGCCCTGATTGAGCGCGAACATGGCGAAGCCTTCCAGCGCCTTGTCCAGATAGGCGTCGTCGTGATCCATCACGTCCTTGAAGAAGATGTTCGGCGACTTACCGCCGAGTTCCAGCGTCACCGGGATCAGATTCTGGGTCGCATACTGCATGATCTTCTGACCGACGGCGGTCGAGCCGGTGAAGGCGATCTTGGCGATGCGCGGATTGGTGGCCAACGGCTCGCCCACCTCGGCCCCCGTGCCCGAAACGATGTTCAGGACGCCGACCGGCAGCAAATCCTGGATCAGTTCGATCACCACGAGGATGGACGCCGGGGTCTGCTCGGCCGGCTTCAGCACGATGCAGTTGCCCGCCGCCAGGGCCGGAGCGATCTTCCACGCCGCCATCAGGATCGGGAAGTTCCAGGGGATGATCTGACCGACCACGCCCAGCGGCTCATGGAAATGATAGGCGACCGTGTCGTGGTCCAGTTCCGAGATTCCGCCTTCCTGAGCGCGGATGCAGCCGGCGAAATAGCGGAAATGGTCGATCGCGAGAGGAATGTCGGCGGCCGTGGTCTCGCGCACCGGCTTGCCGTTGTCCCAGGTCTCCGCCTCTGCGACGGCTTGCAGATTGGCTTCGATCCGGTCGGCGATCTTGTTCAGGATGACGGCGCGTTCGGCGACGCTGGTTCGCCCCCAGGCGTCCTTGGCGGCGTGGGCGGCGTCCAAAGCCAGTTCAACGTCGGCCGCGTCCGATCGTGCGACCTCGCACAGGACGCGGCCATTCACCGGGGAGGTGTTCTCGAAATATCGGCCGTTGACGGGCGGGATCCACTGTCCACCGATGAAGTTGTCGTAGCGCGCCCTAAACTTGGGCGTTGCTGAGCGGGTGAATTCGGGTTTGGTCATCATGGCCTCCTGCGTGTTCCTCTGGCGTCGATTGTCGACGTCGTTGGATCGGAAGGTCATCCCTGGGCGATTATGGCGCCAGACGGCCGGATGATGGTGCAGTGCAAACCTGTCTCAGGACTGCGACAGTTTGCTCACGCCGGTTCGTTCACCAGTCCCAGGCGATGCAGCTTACGGTGCAATGTCGCCCGGCTGACCCCGAGCGCGCGGGCTGCTTTGGAGACATTGCCTCCGCTCAACGCCAGGGCGCGACGCACGGCGCCCCGTTCGGCGTCCAGCAGATCGGCCTCCAGGGCGCCGGCGCCCAGCACTTCCGACGCCGCCAGTTGGCCTGCGATCCGTTCATCGGTGATGGCCAAGGCGAGGCGCGCGGCGCGCGTCGCTCCGACGACCAGATCATCCCTATCCACCGCCAGAAGACCCGCCGTGTTCCGGCCCGCCGGATCGCCAGTCAGGATTATCCGAGCATGGGGGAAGGCCAACCGAAAGGTCTGCGCCTCGATCGCCCTGGCGGCGTCCGCCACTGCGGCCGCAATCAGGCCCATCACGCCTTGGCTCGCATCGGCCCGGCACGACGATACGTCCAGCAGGCCCGCCAGACGTCCCTGCGGGTCGTAGATGGGATGGCTGGTGCAACTCAGCGCCGTATTTCGCGTATGGAAATGTTGATCGCGATGGATGGTCAGCGGCCGCCGCTCCGCCAGCGCCGTTCCGATCCCATTGGTGCCCTCGACCGCTTCCGACCAGACGGCGCCGGGCCACAGACCCCAGCGCCGAAAGATTTCGTCGTCGGCGGCTGCGCCGCGCCGCTCGACCGGGACACCGTCCGCATCGGTCAGAAGGACACAGCATCCGGTGTCGCCAACGGCCGAGAACAGCCGATCCAGCACATCCTGCGCCGCTCTCGCTATCGGCTCCATGGCCTGACGGGCTTCACGCAGTTGCGTGTCCGTCAGGGTCGCGGGTCGTCTGCTGTCTTCGGGATCGAGCCCGTACAAGGACATCGAACGACGCCACGAGGCCGCCAGCGCGGAGCGCGCTTCGCCTCCGGCGTCGTCCAGCGCCTGCTTGATCAGCTTGCCGTGGCCGGTTTCCGTTTGCGCAACCATTGAAGTTCCCTGGCGCTCTTTGGGAAAAGAGCGCCGCATCGGTGTTCCCGTCAATGGGACGAAGGTCGGTGACCAGTAAAGCTTCAGCTAGAATTTCCGGCTGACGCCCAGAGACACGACCCAGGGATCGAGATCCACGCTGGACTTCAGGGCGCCGTCGTTGATCTTGGCGTCGGTCTCGAACCAGACCTTCTTGACGTCGAGGTTCAGGCTCCATGGCCCTTGAATGCCGACGTCTGCGCCAGCCTGAAGCGCGTAGCCGAAACCGTCGTCAAGATCGACGGTGAAGCCGTTCTTATCCTTACCGCTGTAGAACAGCATGTAGTTCACGCCCGCGCCGACATAGGGGCTGAAGCTCCCCTGGCTCAGCGGGCGGTATTGCAGGGTGACCACCGGCGGCAGGACCCAGGTCTCATGCACAGCCACGTCCGTCGCGCCGCCCTGGGCGCGAATCTCGTGCTGGGTGGTGCCGAGGATCGCCTCAACCGCGAGGTGATCGGTCAGGAAATAGGTGAAGCCCAGGGTCGGCATGACGCTGTCGCCCACATCCACCTTCAGGCCGGTGTCCGCGCCCGCAGCCGTGGTGATGGCGTCATCGGCCTGGGAGAAGACGTCGGTGACGCGCCCGCTCACCACGAAGTCGCCCTTCTTCGGGGCCTCCCAAGCGACGGATGTCTGAGCGAAGGCCGGCGCCGCGCAGGCGGTGAAGGCGACGGCGGCAAGCAGCAGGGTCTTGGTATTCATTTTCTGATCCCCGACGCCCTGGCCGCCTCGTGCGGCCTTCGTCAGGCGTCTGAGCGGGATGTGCGCCCCGGTGGACGCCTCGGCCTTGATCCAGCGCAAATCGTTCAGGGGGTGGACAATCTGTCCACTCACACCACCCGCGCATGCCTTTGCTGAAGAGCCGCCGCACCGGGATCGAAGGCGGCGCAAACCGCCCTGACGAACGGACGGCCTAGGTCGGTCACCGCCACCACCGTCCCGTCGATCCGCACCAGACCATCGTCGACGAAGCGCTCCAATAGGGACAAGGCGCCGGCGACGTCCGACAGGTCTCGACCGCGACGTCGAACGATGGGCGCAAGATCGACGACGAAGTCGCACATCAGCCGCTCGATAATCTCGCTGACGAACATGTCGCCTTCGGTCAGGGCGACGCCTCGGGCGACCGGTAGATCGCCGGCCTCGACAGCGCGGCGCCAATCAAGTTCCTGCGCGTGGTTTTGAACGAAACCCTTAGGCGTGCGGCTGATCGACGAGGTGCCCAGGCCGATCAGCACGTCTGCGGCGTCGGTGGTGTAGCCCTGGAAGTTGCGATGCAGCCGTCCGGCCCGGTCCGCCGCCGCCAACCCGTCGTGCGGCAGGGCGAAATGATCCAGCCCGATCGCCTGCCACCCCTTGCCGACCAGATAGCGAGCCGCCGCCTGGCTCTGGGCGAAGCGCGCTTCGGCGTCCGGCAGGTCGGCGTCGTTGATCAACCGCTGATGCGGCTTCATCCATGGCACATGGGCATAGCCGAACAGGGCGATCCGTTCGGGCCTCAGCGTCGTGACCTGGCCCAGGGTGGTGATGACGTTCTCGACGGCCTGAAGCGGCAGGCCGTACATCAGATCCAGGTTTAGGGAGGTCACGCCCTGCCCCCGCAAGGCTTCGGCCGCCCAGCGGATGGTCTCGAAACGTTCGGGCCGGTTCACCGCCGCCTGCACACGCGGCGACAGGTCCTGCACCCCCAGACTGGCGCGGCTCAGGCCGATGCGGCCCGCCGCCTCGACCCACTCCTGCGTCAGGACTTCGGGATCCAACTCGGCGGCGACCTCGAAACAGTCGCCCAGTTCGAACCGCGCGGACAGACCGGCGAACAGTCGTTCCAGATCGTCCGGCGACAGCATGTTCGGGGTGCCGCCGCCCAGATGGATCGAACCGACGCGGACCGGGCGGCCGATCCGCGTCAGAACCAGATCCGCCTCGCGCAGCAGCAGATCGACATAGCTGGAGATGACGCCCGCCCGGTTTACCGCCCGGGTGTTGCAGCCGCAGTACCAACACAGCCGCTTGCAGAACGGCAGGTGCAGATACAGCGAGACCGGCTGATCGGAGGGCGCGCGCCCCAGCCAGTCGGCCCACTCGCTGGGTCCGACGGCAGGCGTGAACTGGGCCGCCGTCGGATAGGAGGTATAGCGCGGCGCATGGGCGTCATAGCGCGCGATCAGGTCGCGAACGGACAGGCGCGCGGGGCTAGAGAGGGACATCGCCCTCTTTCGATGCGTCGGGCGTGGACAGGCCGGCGTCCCCTTCGTCAAACAGATGGAACTCGTGCCACAGGCCGTTCAGCACGCCGAAACCGACGGCCAGGCCAAGCCCCAGGATCCAGGAAAAATACCACATGGTTCTGCGCTCCTAAGGCTCAGTACAGGTCGGGGTTGGTCTTGAGGGCGGCGGTCGACGTCCGGCCCCACAGCACGCGATAGACCCAGGCGGTGTAGAGCAGCACCAGAGGCAGGAAGATCAGCGTGCAGATCAGCATGATGAACAGGGTCAGATGGCTGGACGAGGCGTTCCACACCGTCAGGCTGGACTGAGGATTGACCGAGCTGGGCAGGATGAACGGGAACATCGACAGGCCGACGGTGGAGATGATGCCCACGGTGGACAGCGACGATCCGCCGAACGCCAGCGGCGCGGACCGCCGCCACATCCCGATCAGGCCGACCAGCGCGCCCAGGAAGCCCAGGGCCGGTGCGATCAGCATCCACGGATAGCGCCCGTAGTTGTCCAGCCAGGCGCCGGGCGCGGCTTGGACCGTCGTGCGCAGCGGATTGGAGAAGCCGTTGACGTCCAGCGCGCCGGTGATCCGGTAGCCCAGGCCGCCGTAAGAGACATAGAGTCCGCCGACCGCAAACAGGATCAGGGCCAGAACAGCGGCGACCGTGCCGAACAGACGCGCCCGCTCCATCACCGGGCCGGCCTCGGCCTTGACCGACAACCAGGCCGCGCCGTGCAGGACCAGCATGGCCACCGACAACAGGCCGGCGATGAGGCTGAAGGGGGTGAACAGGCCGAGCAGCGTACCGTCGTAGAAGGACCGCAGGTCGCCATCCAGATGGAAGGGCGCGCCCAGCAGTACGTTGCCCACCGCGACGCCGAACACCAGCGCCGGAACGAAGCCGCCGATGAACAGGCACCAGTCCCAGAACGACCGCCACTTGGGCGACGCCCGCTTGGAGCGATATTTGAACGACACCGGCCGCAGGATCAGCGCGGACAGCACCAGGAACATCGCAAGGTAGAAGCCTGAGAAACTGACGGCGTAGACGAAGGGCCAGGCGGCGAAGATGGCGCCGCCGCCCAGGATAAACCACACCTGGTTGCCTTCCCAGGTGGCGCCGACGGTGTTGATCACCATGCGGCGTTCCTCATCCGTCTTGGCGACGAAGGGCAGAAGGGCGCCGACGCCCAGGTCGAAACCGTCGGTCAGGGCGAAGGCGATCAGAAGCACGCCCAGCAGTCCCCACCAGATCAGGCGAAGCGTGGCGAAGTCGAGGGGAAGATCCATTGTCGGATGTCCTAAGGTCTTGGGTCAGGCCACGGCGGGCGCGGGAACGCGCTCGGCGGGCGCTTCGGGGCTGGGTTCGCCGAACGTCTCCTGTTCGTGGAACGGCCCCTTCTTGATGGCGAAGAGCATCAGCCGCACCTCGACCACCGCCAGCGCGCCATACAACAGGGTGAAGCCGACGATCGTGGCCCAAAGCTGCGGCACGGTCAGGGACGAGGCGCCCAGGAATGTGGGCAGCACGCCCTCCACGGCCCAGGGCTGGCGGCCGAACTCGGCCAAGATCCAACCGAACTCGATGGCGATCCATGGCAGCGGGATGGCCAGGACGGCTACCCGCAGAAACCACTTCGTATGATGCTTTCGCAGGGTGCAAAGCACGAAGGCCGTGCCGAACAGGGCGATCATGAACATTCCGACGCCCGCCATGATGCGGAAGCTCCAGAACAGGGCCGGGACATTCGGCACCGTCTCCCACGCGGTCTGCTGGATCAGCGCCGGCGTGGCCTGGCGGGGATCGGCGACATGGCGCTTCAGCAGCAGGCCATAGCCCAGGTCGCGGCGATGGGTCTCGAACACGCCGCGCGCGACGGGATCGGCCGGGTCAGCCTTGACCTTCTCCAGCGCATCATAGGCGATGACGCCGGATTCGATGCGGTCCTCAGCCGTGGCGACCAGTTCGAAGATGCCTTCGACGGGCTTGTCGATGGTGCGGGTCGCGATCAGCCCCATGATCCACGGCACGTGAACGCCAAAATGGGTCTCGCGGTCCTTCATCGAAGGAATGCCGATCAGCGTCAGGCCGGCGGGCGCAGGCTCGGTGTGCCACATGGCCTCCAGAGCGGCGAGCTTCATCTTCTGGTTATCGGTCAGGGCATAGCCCGACTGATCGCCCAGTACGACGACCGACAGCGACGCCGCAAGGCCAAAGGCCGAGGCCACTGTCATTGACCGCTTGGCGAAGCCGACGTGCTTGCCACTCAGCAGATAGAAGGCCGAGACGCCCAGAACGAAGACCGAGGCGCAGACATAGCCGGCCGAAACGGTGTGGACGAACTTGGCCTGGGCCACCGGGTTGAACACCACGGCCATGAAGTCCGTGACCTCCATCCGCATCGTGTCCGGATTGAAGGCGGCGCCGACCGGGTTCTGCATCCAGCCGTTGGCGATTAGGATCCACAGGGCCGACAGATTGGTGCCCAGCGCCACCATGAAGGTGACGAACAGGTGGGCGTGCGGCTTCAACTTGTCCCAGCCGAAGAACATCAGGCCGACAAAGGTCGCCTCCAGGAAGAAGGCCATCAGCCCTTCGATGGCCAGCGGCGCGCCGAAGATGTCGCCGACATAGTGGCTGTAATAGCTCCAGTTCATTCCGAACTGGAACTCCATGGTGATGCCGGTCGCGACGCCCAGGACGAAGTTGATTCCGAACAGCACGCCCCAGAAGCGGGTGATCGTCCGCCAGATGGGCCGGCGAGTCATCACATAGATCGACTCCATGATGACCAGCATGAACGACAGCCCCAGCGTCAGGGGAACGAACAGGAAGTGGTAAAGGGCTGTCAGCGCGAACTGCAGCCGGGACAGGTCGACGACCGCGAGGTCGATCATGGCGTTGCTCCGAGGAATCGGTCTGTTGGACCGACGTTTCGTCGGCCGTAGGCGGTACGCGGGACGTCCGCCTTGATCTCGATCAAAGCGGCGGCGAACGCCCGGCCCTATTGGACGGTTGGTCCTTGGACATTTCGTCCAACGACGTTTCGCCCAGTGGCGCGCGGCCTGCGCCGAGCGCTGGAGTCGCCTGATGAGCGCCGTGCCAATCGCCCCTGTCTCTGCGGCCGCCTGGCTGAAGCAGATCGGTCGTCCGTGGGGGCGGCTGACCCTGCTGACCGGCGTGCTGACCATTGCGGACGTCGCCCCTGCGATCGGGTTCGCGGGAGGGCTGGCTTTGACGATTTCCAGCCTGACCGTATCGCCGGCCGCCGCCGCGTCGTGGCTGGCCCTGGCTGTGTTCAGTCTGATCGCGCGCGGCCTGATCGGCCAGGCCGCCGTGATCGTCGGCGCGAAGCTGGGTCAAGCGGTGAAGACCGGCGTCCGAGGCCGCCTCCTGTTGGACCTGTTCGGGCGAGGACGGCGATCCAGCGCGCAGATGACGGCCTTGGTCGAAGGGGTCGGCGCGCTGGACGGCTACTATTCGCGGTTTGCACCCTTGCGCCTCGCCGCAGGCGTTTCGCCGCTGCTGATCATCGCCGCCGCCGCGATCGCCAGCCCGGTGTCGGCCGGCATACTGCTGTTCACCCTGTTCCCCTTCATCGTCGGCATGGCCCTGGCGGGCACGGCTGCGGCGGGCGAGAGCCGTCGTCAGTTTCAGGCGCTTGAGCGGCTGTCTGGCCTGTTCATCGATCGTATCCGCACCCTGCCCGCCATTCTCGCCTTTGACGCCGTAGGCCGTACGACGGTGCAGATCGCCCAGGCCTCGGACGAGCTGGAGCGCCGCACCGCCCGCGTCATGCGCATCGCCTTCCTGTCGTCGGGCGTGCTGGAGTTCTTCTCGGCCTTGTCGGTCGCGCTGATCGCCGTCTATTGCGGCTTCAACCTGTTGCGGCTGCTGCCCTTCCCGGTTCCCGAGACCCTGGACCTGTCGCGCGCCTTCTTCGTGCTGGCCCTGGCGCCCGAAGTCTATGCGCCGTTGCGTCGCATGGCGGCCGCCTATCATGATCGCCAGGCCGCCGAGGCTGCGGCCCCATCCCTGACTACGCCAGATCCGCGCCCGGCCCAGCACGCGCCCATCGGCGACCTGGCGCCCGCCATCCATTTCCGCGATGTCGCCATCGCTTATGAAGGCTCAGCGCCGGTCATCGACGGGTTGAACCTCGACATCGCGCCGGGGCAGATCGTGGCGGTGATGGGCGCCAGCGGCGCGGGCAAGTCCAGCCTTCTGCATCTGCTGCTCGGCCTTGCACCCTTGACGCGCGGCGAGGTCGAGGTGGGCGGTGCGCGGCTCAGCCAGTGCGGCGACATCGCCGGGCGGGTCGCCTGGGCCAGCCAGCACCCGATCGTGACGCCTGGGACCGTGAGCGAGAACATCGCCTTGGCGGATCGCACCGCCTGCCCCGGCCGCATCGCCTTGGCCGCGCGCACGGCGGGCCTGTCCGGCGATCTGGATCGCCGCATCGACGAGCGTGGCGGCGGTCTGTCGGGCGGCGAGCGCCGTCGACTGGGCCTCGCCCGCGCCATCCTGAAGCGGGCGCCGCTTCTCGTGCTGGACGAGCCGACCGCGAATCTGGATCCGGCCTCGGAACGCGCCATGCTCGACGTCATCCGTCAGGCCGCGCGCGGCTGCACCACCCTGATCGCCACCCACTCGCCAGCCGTCGCCGCCCTGGCCGACCGTGTGGTGACGCTATGAGAGTCCCGTCGTGCATCGCCGGCCTGATCGCCGCCCAAACTCAGGCTCAGCGCGCCCGGCTTCGGCTCGCTGCGGCCGGCGCCGCTGTCGTCTCGGTGGCGGCCGTCTGTCTGTTGGGGCTGTCGGGCTGGTTCATCACGGGCGCAGCCTTTGCGGGCCTGGCGGGCGCGGCGGCCGCCCAGAGCTTCAACTACATGATGCCCAGCGCCATCATCCGCCTGCTGGCCATCGTCCGCACCGGCGGGCGCTATCTTGAGCGTGTCGCGGGCCATGAGGCTGCCCTGAAGGCGCTCGCCCGCCTGCGCCCTAAACTGTTCGACGCCATCGCCACAGGCCCTGCCGAGCGCGCTCTGAACCTGTCGTCCGGCGAGGTTTCGGCCCGGCTGGTTCAGGACGTGGATGCGGTTCAGACCCTGTTCGTGCGCCGCTCGGCGCCCTGGAGCCTGGGCGCCGGCGCCGTTGCCGCCATTCTGCTGGCCAGCCTCGCATCCCCCTCGGCCGGCGCTGCCCTGTTCATCGTGATGATCGTAGCCGTCCTGGGCGGCGTTCTGATCGCGCGCAGCCTCGCCGATCCCGCCGGCCGAGCAGTCCAGACCGGCGCCGGCGCGTTGAAGGATCGCCTCGCCGCCCTGGAAGCCGCCGCGCCCGAGCTGAAGGCCTACGGTCTGGACGACTGGGCGTGCGCCCAGGTCGCGCAGGTCGCCGCCGATCACGACACAGCGCAGATCGCCCTGACCCGATCGGGCGGCTGGATGGCCGTGTGGCAGGCGGCGGCCAGCGCCCTCGCGGTCGGCGTCGTCATCCCCGCCGCGTCCTCAGCCGACCTGCCGCTGATCGCGCTCGCGGCCTTGGCGGCGGTCATGGGCGTCGAATCCGCCGGGGGACTGGTCGTCGCCCTGCATCAGAACGGGTCCGCCGCCCAGGCCCTGTCTCGCCTCGACGCCGCCATGCCCACGGCGTCCTCCCGTCACGGTCGACCGCTCAGCGGTGCGGCGCTCGGTTTAGCAAACCTTGGCGCCGAGCTGGCGCCGCCCTATCGCCTAGGCGTCTTCGGCCCAACGGGCGCTGGCAAGACGACGCTGATCGAACGCCTGATCGGTTTGCGAACACCCCAAGCCGGCGAGATGCGGCTCGGTGGATTGGACGCCGTTGTCATCGCGCCGGAGGATCGGCGCCAGCTGTTCGCCTATGCGGCCCAGGACGTCCGTCTGCTGAACGGATCCGTGCGCGAGAACCTGTTGCTTGTAGGACCTGCCGACGATGCAGCCCTGTGGGCGGCGCTGGACGAGGCCGCGCTGGGCGATCGGCTCCGCGCCGAACCGCTGGGTCTGGACGCCCCCGTCGGACCGAATGGCGAGCGGTTATCCGGCGGGGAGCGACGCCGTCTTGGCCTGGCGCGCGCCTATCTGCGCGATGCGCCCTGGCTGGTGCTGGACGAACCGACAGAAGGTCTGGACGCCGCGACGGAGACTCAGGTTTTGGACCGCCTTCAGAACCGCTTGGCCAAGCGTGCGCAAGGCCTGATCTTGGTCAGCCACCGCGCGCCGCCGATGGCGCTCTGCGACCGCTCCATCCGGGTCGAAGGGCTGGGCAGCGACGGACATCTTCGTCTGACCTGCCTTCCGGATGATTTGGCCGCCTAGGATGCGCCGTTCGCCATGTCTTTCAGGCGGTCGGGGCGCTCGATCCGCAAGTCGTGCAGAGAGACGGCATGGATGACGCCGCTGGTCTTCAACTTGGTCAGCTCGCGACTGACGGTCTCGATCGTCAGTCCGAGATAGTCCGCGATCTCGGATCGGGTCATCGGCAGTCGCACGGCGTTGTCGCCATCGGGGCGTAAGGGATCGCGCGAAAGCATCGTCACCAGAAAGCTGGCCACGCGTTCACGCGCGGTCTTGCGACCAAGCAGCAGCATCTGATCCTGCGCCGCCGTCAGCTCATGCATCGCCCGGCTCAGCAAGGCCGCTTCCAGACTGGGCCGCTCTCGCGCCAGGACCCGATATTCCGAGGCCCGGAAGCGACATACGGTCGTCTCCTCGATCGCCTCGGCCGAGAAGGCGTAGGTGTACCCCGCCGTCAGTCCAATAAAATCTCCGGCGAACAGGAAGCCGGTGATCTGGCGGCGACCATCGGGCAGAAGCTTGTAAATCCGCACAGCACCCGAGGTGATGTTGAAGACGTTCAACGCCGGTTCGGCCTCGTTTGTTAGTATGTCGCCGCCCGCCAGCGCTACGCGTTCTGCAATCGAGTCCAATCGCCCAAGATCGACCTTCGACAACGCGTCGCAGACGCTGAACGCGCGCGCGCCACAGCCCGAGCAGACTGAACTGGTGGGCCGGTCGGCACAGGCCGTCGGCAGCGCGCGGATTTTCAACATGCTCCCTTTCTATCACCCTTAAGCGAGAGCGAAGCAGTGGATTTTCGACGTGACAGCTGAGAGTGCTTCAGCATTTGCGTCATTCAAGGAGGAAGAGCGGCAAGTTGCTGCTGAGGGACAGACCTCCTGATCTGCCGGCAGTGATCAAAATTGTTGCTAGTCCTCGGCTTGCTGCGATCGGGTAAGCCCTTGCCACAAAACGGCCTTTGTCAAAGTCCGCAAAAATTCAGGAGCGCCCCCCCCTGCCGCGCCGCTGTTGAAAGTCACGCGCGCGTGACCGATGAGGTGAGCGCCGATCGAGCAAGTCGGTATCGCTGCGCAGTCGGTCAGCCCCGAAAGCTACTTGACTGCCTTGTGGCTCCCGGCCGGGGTAGGGTTGGCGGAGTATCCATAGACTAAGAGACCTTTGCAGTAACCTCGACCTACTCATTCATCGAATGGGGGGCTCATCTTCCCGGGAAGGCCGCTGACTGCCCCAACGTCGAGACGCAGCGGTAAGCCCAGATGGAAATCTATCGTAGCCTACGTCGCGATCCGTCATCAGCCTCGCGGCTGCGTCCGTGGTTTAATGGCTCATCACTACGGTAGCGTGTGCCTATCATCGGCGATGAACAGGCCTGGCTCGACGATGCCACTTTGTGACAACAAGTGTGACAACAGCGCCGAATTGCAAAGGGGCCGTCCGAAGACGACCCCTTCAACTGACCAATTTCCTTGAAGGAAATGGTCGGAGCGACAGGATTCGAACCTGCGACCCCTTGACCCCCAGTCAAGTGCGCTACCAGGCTGCGCCACGCTCCGAAGGCGCTCCCTATAGACGGGGGGACCGCTGTCCGCAAACGCTAAAACGACTTTTCCACCTACCTTGAAAGAACGACGTCCAGACGGGCTTTGGCCTGCTCAAGATCGGCCAGAACCTGATGCAAATTCGAGGTTTCGGCCCGCGTGACATCGGAAGTCACCGCAGAGATCGTGACATCGCCGTCGTCGATCAGTGCGGCGGCCTCCGCGCCGATCAGCTTTTTCAGCCCCTGTTCCTTGTGCAGGCGCTCGACGCCGCGAATCGTCAGCCCGTCATCGTGCAGCAGGCGTTTGACCGCCTTCAGCACCGCGATGTCCTGAGGCCGATAGAAGCGCCGACCGCCAGCCCGCTTCACAGGTGTGACGAAATCGAACTTCGTCTCCCAGAACCGCAGGACATGCTGGGGCGCGCCGACCTCTTCGGCCGCTTCGGAAATGGTTCGGAAGGCGTCGGCGCTCTTGGCCACCGCGATCAGGCCTCGACGACGGCGTCGTGGACCCGGCTTTTCATGATTTGCGAAGCGCGGAAGCTGATGACCCGGCGCGGATTAATCGCCGCCGGTTCCCCCGTCTTGGGATTGCGGCCCATCCGTGCGCGCTTCTCACGGACCTGGAAAACGCCGAAGCCGGACAGTTTCACCGTCTCGCCGCGTTCCAGCGATTCGACGATCAGTTCCAGGGTGCGCTCGACCAGGCTGGAGCATTCCTGACGCGACAGGCCGACCTCTTCATGCACGGCTTCGCACAAGTCGGCGCGCGTCACGGTCTGTTGGCCTGCCATCGTATCCCCGCTGTCATGCGATCCGCTCGCATCCATAGGGGCGCAAAGCCCCCGAAAAATCAATGCCTCGATGTCGATTAGAGCCGAAGCGCGCAGGCGCCCCAGGTTAGGCCGCCGCCCATCGCTTCAAGCAGCACCATATCGCCCTTCTTGATACGCCCATCCTGGATCGCGGCGTCCAGCGCCAGCGGGATCGAGGCGGCCGAGGTGTTGGCGTGGGTGGCGACGGTGGAGATCACCTTGTTCTCATCCAGACCCAGCCGGTCGCCGACGCCCTTGATGATTCGCTGGTTAGCCTGGTGCGGCACGAACCAGTCGACATCCGCGATCTCGATGTTGGCGGCGGCGCAGGCGGCGGTGATGCCTTCTGCGATGTTCACGACGGCATGACGGAAGACCTGGTTTCCGGCCATGCGCAGATGGCCAACGGTCCCCGTCGTCGCCGGGCCGCCATCGACGTAGAGCAGATCGGTCTTGGATCCGTCAGCGCGCAAGGCGAAGCCCAGCATGCCCTGGTCGTCCGATGTGCCCTGCCCTTCGCGCGGTTCCAGCACCACGGCGCCGGCCCCGTCGCCGAACAGGACGCAGGTGGTCCGGTCGGTCCAGTCCATCAGCCGCGTCATCTCCTCGGCCCCGATCACCAGAGCGCATTTCGACAGACCGCGCGCCACGAAGCCGTCGGCGACGCTGAGCGCATAGACGAAACCGGAACAGACGGCTTGAACGTCGAAAGCAATGCCGACGCCCGCGCCTAGCTTGGCCTGGACGATCGACGCGACCGCCGGGAAGGTCATGTCCGGCGTGGTGGTGGCCACGATAATCAGGTCGACGTCGGACGCCGCCTTGCCCGCGTCGGCAAGCGCCTTCTTGGCGGCCTCGACCGCCAGATCGCTGGTCGGCTGGTCATCACGCGCCTTGTGACGCTGCTTGATCCCGGTGCGCTCCTGAATCCATTCGTCGGATGTGTCGACGAACTTGGCCAGGTCGGCATTGGTGACGATCTCATCCGGCAGGTAAGAGCCGACGCCGGTCACGGCGCTGCGGGTGACGGTCACTGGAGGTGTTCTCCCACGGCTGCGGCGGGCTTGGCGGCATGGTCGAACACCGCGTCCAGCTTGCCCAGGTTGTCCCCCACCTTGCTCATATAGTCGCTGCGGGCCAGATCGACAGCGATGCGGATCGCATTGCCGAATCCCTTGGCGTCCGCGCCGCCATGGCTCTTCACCACGATACCGTTCAGGCCCAACAGGGGGCCGCCGTTGATGGCGCTGGGGTCGATCTTCTGGCGCATCTTCTTCAACGCCGGCATGGCGATGACGGCGCCCAGCTTGGATTGCAGATTGGAGGTCAATGCCTCTTTCAACAGCGCCGAAATATAGCGCGCCGTGCCTTCGGCGGTCTTCAACGCGATATTCCCGGTGAAACCGTCGGTGACGACCACGTCCACCGTGCCCTTGGCGATATCGTCGCCCTCGACGAAGCCGTGATAGTTCAGGTCGAACGGCCCATCGCGCAGAATGGCGTGCGCCTCCTTAACCTGTTCGTTGCCCTTCATTTCCTCGGACCCGACGTTCAGCAGGCCGATGGTCGGGCGGGCGATGCCGCGCACTGCGGACTGGAAGGCTTCGCCCATGATGGCGAACTCGATCAGCTGCTCCGCGTCGCTGCCGATGTTGGCGCCGACGTCCAGAACCGCCGTATGGCCCTTGAAGGTGGGCCAACTGGCGACGATGGCCGGACGCTCAAGCCCAGGCGCAGACATTCGCAGGATCAATTTCGAGATCGCCATCAGGGCGCCGGTGTTGCCGGCCGAGACGACGCCGCCGGCCTGACCCGTCTTCACTGTCTCGATGGCGTTCCACAGGCTGGAGCCCTTGCCGCGGCGCATGGCCTGGGCCGGCTTTTCGTCCATGGCCACGACCTTGTCGGTGTGGCGGATCTCGCAGACGTCCGCCGCCAGCCCGCAACGCGCCAGTTCCGGCGCGATCTTGGCCTCGTCGCCATGCAACAGGAAGCGAACCCCCTCGCCGTCATGGGTGCGGATATAGCTGCGGATGCCGGGAACGACGACGGAGGGCCCGTGATCGCCGCCCATGGCGTCAAGCGAGATCGTAATTGGGGCTGGCAAATGGACCTCTTGTGGCCGCGTCGTCTTGTCGCGCGACGCTTGGCAGGATGCGCTGGACGATAGCGCCGACGCCGGGGGATGCAACCACCCGGCCCCTACGTCAACCTCAGCCTTGGTCGTCTTTGGACTTGAGCGCCTTCAGGGCCGCGAACGGTGAAATCTCCGTCGGCTCCTCAGGTTGCACGAACTCCGCGCCCGGCTTG
Source organism: Brevundimonas sp. UBA7838 (assembly GCF_002500885.1). Taxonomy (NCBI): domain Bacteria; kingdom Pseudomonadati; phylum Pseudomonadota; class Alphaproteobacteria; order Caulobacterales; family Caulobacteraceae; genus Brevundimonas; species Brevundimonas sp. UBA7838. The sequence goes on along the minus strand of NZ_DLTK01000109.1, from coordinate 52,279 downwards.
CGCGGGAACGGATCAAGCGACAGCACCAATTGCTCGACCGCATACTGGCCCAGGTCGATCTTACCGTCCTCGATCACGTCGGCGTCTTCTTCATCCAGCGTGACCTCGATCTCGTCGGTTTCCTCGGGCTTGGCTTCGACAAGCTGAATGGAAAAACGCCGATCCACATCGGCCGGCAGGGGTTCCAGCGTCAGGCCGCAGGTCTGCACCGCATGTGCCGTCACCCTGCCCTTCATCGTCCATTCGCTGGTCGACGGCGTCGGCTTGATCTCCAGATCGACGGCGAAATCGTCCAGCCCCTGAAGATCCAGGCTACGGGCGATTCGCTTGCGGGTCTCCGCATCCGGTTCCAGCCGGCGGCTCAGGCCCGCGCCGATCTGATTGACCCGCACCGTTTCGCTGTAGGGGAGCGTCGCGCTCATCTCGTTCAAACTTCCGCCCAGGCCGGCGTCGCCAGCACCTTGTTGAAATCCTGCGCCGCCAAGGCCGCGCGTGTCGTCAGCGCATAGCGCGCCAGTGTGTCCGCATGGGGCGCTTGCGGATCCGCATAGACATTCTTCGCCATCGCCTCCGCCAGAGCCGCCGCATCGCCAACGCGCAACGGCTGCTCATAGGCGTTCATCCGGCCGTAGAGGGCTTCGCCCAGCTTGCGCATCTTCTTGCCGACGGCGACGTCGCCCACGCCTTCTTCGCGCAGGACGTGATCCAGCGCCGAGACATAGACGTCGAAGACCGCCTGAGCCGCATCCTGGCCCTGAGCCGTGTTCTCATCGCGCAGCCGCAGCACGAGCATCAGCACATGCAGCGTGTAGAGCTCGAATCGCGCGTCGATGCGGTCGTCGACCGCCAGACGCGTGTAGAAGGCCGGATTGCGGGCCTGACTGACGGCCTTGGCGTAGAGATCGTCGCCGAGACGGACGCCGGATCGGGGTTTGAACAGGTTTTTCAGCATGGGTTCCAACGGCCCCTTTTCCGCCGCGCCGTTGAACTAGGACGCAGGTCCGTCTAGGTCAAAGACCTTGTTCTCTCGCAGGCGCCCGACCATGTCCCGTTTCGTCCCGCTTTTCGTCGCTGTTTCGCTGGCCGGCCTGTCCGCCGCCTGCGCCCCGACCATCGGCTCCAACGGCTTCCAGGCCATCGACGCCAAGCCCCAGGACGTGGTCGCCGGCACCGACACCAAGGAGACCGTCCTCGCCAAGCTGGGTTCGCCTTCGACCACTTCGACCTTCGAGCCGGATCAGGTCTGGTACTACATCAGCCAGACGACCGAGAAATACACCTACAACCTGCCCAAGGTTTCGACGCGCACGGTGACCGAGATCACCTTCGTCCCGCAGGGCGATCAGGTGGCGTCGGTGCGCACTCTCGGCCTGACTGATGGCGAGCAGATCGCCATGAACCGCAACGAGACGCCGACGCGCGGTCGTGAGCTGACGGTTCTGGAACAACTGCTGGGCAACGTCGGCCGTGGCCAACTGCCCCGCACCGAAGACGACACCCCTGGCCAGCGCCGCCCCGACTAAGGCGGCTCATCTCCCCAAACAAAGACGCCCCGGAGATCGCTCTCCGGGGCGTTTTCGTAATGGCTGTGGTTTAGCCTAGCCGATGGTCCCGCTCGCCAGCACCGCCAGCAGCAGCAGGGCGACGATGTTGGTGATCTTGATCATCGGGTTCACCGCCGGACCGGACGTATCCTTATAGGGATCGCCGACCGTATCGCCGGTCACGGCCGCCTTGTGGGCTTCCGAGCCCTTGCCGTGGACGACGCCGTTCTTGTCGGTGAAGCCTTCCTCGATCACCTTCTTGGCGTTGTCCCAGGCGCCGCCGCCTGACGTCATCGAAATGGCGACGAACAGGCCGGTGACGATCACGCCCATCAGCATGGCGCCGAGAGCGGCAAAGGCGTTCGCCTTGTCCGAAATGGCCAGCACCGCGACGAACAGGGCGATCGGCGACAGCACCGGCAACAGCGACGGCACGATCATCTCGCGGATAGCCGCCTTGGTCAGGATGTCGACCGCCCGGCCGTATTCCGGCTTCACCTCATAGGTCATGATGCCGGGGTTCTCGCGGAATTGGCGTCGAACCTCCGCAACGACTGATTCGGCCGCCCGTCCCACCGCCATCATCGACATCCCACCGAAGAGGAAGGGCAGCAGCCCCCCGAACAGCAGCCCGACGACGACGTAGGGATTGGTCAGATCAAAGGCGATCTCCCCCATGCCCGCAAAGAAGGGGTAGTCCGCCGGGTTGGCCGAGAAATACTGCAGATCCGACGTATAGGCGGCGAACAGCACAAGCGCGCCGAGGCCCGCCGAACCGATGGCGTAGCCCTTGGTCACGGCCTTGGTCGTGTTGCCCACGGCGTCCAAAGCATCCGTCGAATGCCGCACATCACTGGGCAGACCGGCCATCTCGGCGATTCCGCCGGCGTTGTCGGTCACGGGTCCAAAGGCGTCCAGCGCCACAATCATTCCCGCGACGCCCAGCATGGTCGTGGTGGCGATGGCGATGCCGAACAGGCCGGCCAGCTGGAAGCTGGCCACGATGCCGACGATGATTGTCAGCGCCGGCAACGCCGTCGCCTCCAGCGAGACGGCCAGGCCCTGAATGACGTTGGTGCCGTGCCCGGACACCGAGGCGTTGGCGACCGATCGCACCGGACGGAAGCCGGACCCGGTGTAGTATTCGGTCACGACCACGATCGCCGCCGTCACCGCCAGACCAACCATGCCGGACCAGAACAGCGCCATCGGCTGGATTTCGAGACCGCTGGCCGTCACGATCGGCCCCGTCACCATCTGGTTGATCACCCACCAGACCGCACCGATGGACAGAACGCCGGTGACGATCAGCCCCTGATAGAGGGCGCCCATGATGTTGTTCGACTTGCCCAGCCGCACGAAGAAGCTGCCGATGATGGAGGTCACAATGCACACCGCGCAGATCGCCAGCGGCAGCACCATCATCAGATCCACATAGGGCTGCCCCCTGAAGAAGATCGCGGCCAGCACCATGGTCGCGACAGTCGTCACGGCATAGGTCTCGAACAGGTCGGCCGCCATGCCGGCGCAGTCGCCGACGTTGTCGCCCACATTGTCGGCGATGGTCGCGGCGTTGCGAGGATCGTCCTCGGGAATACCCGCCTCGACCTTACCCACCATGTCGCCGCCAACGTCGGCGCCCTTGGTGAAGATGCCGCCGCCCAGGCGCGCGAAGATCGAGATCAGCGAGGCCCCGAAGCCTAGCGCCACCAGCCCGTCGATCACCTCGCGACCCGTCGAGGCCAAGCCCAGATGCTGGGTCAGCAAGATGTAGTAGCCTGACACCCCGATCAGGGCGCCGCCCGCTACGAACATGCCCGTGATGGCGCCCGAGCGGAACGCCAGGTTCAACCCCTTGGACAGGCTTTCGGACGCAGCCTGAGCCGTGCGCACATTGGCCCGCACCGAGATCAGCATCCCGGCGTACCCCGCTGCCCCGGACAGGACGGCGCCGATCAGGAAGCCGACGGCGGCGTAAGCGCCGATCAGGAAATAGGCGGCGATCAGGATCACGATCCCGACGATGCCGATGGTCAGATATTGCCGCTTCAGATAGGCTGAGGCGCCTTCCTGGATCGCGGCGGCGATCTCTCGCATCTTGTCGTTGCCAGTGCTCGCCTTCATCAGCACGGCGGTCTGCGCGGCGCCATACAGCACCGCCAGCACACCGGCCGCGAAGACCAGCGTAAGTGAGTTCGTCATTGGCGTTTCCATGCCCTTGCAAACAGGCGCGCAGGCCTTGGCGCGGTCGGGCGTTATCGCCTCTGTCCGCCTTCCGGTCCCCCCGCACGCGGCGAACGCGTCAGTGCGTTCTTTGGGATTTGCAAAGGGAGCCTGTCATGGCAGGCGGAGTGACGCAACAGCGGTCACTCAGCCTGTTCAGCGGGCGGTCTGCATGCCCGTTCGGCGACGCGGCGACTGGCTGACGACCTCGACGCGTCGGACGGAGCCGCGACCCGAGATCGCTGCAGACGCCGCCACCAGCGAGGCGGACAGGGCCCGCTCGTCCAGCCGTGTCCAGTCGCCGGGCACGGTGAAGGGCGTCTTGTGGGCCGCGCGAACGACGGCGTCGCGGAAGAAGGCTTCCTTGGGCTTCATCTGCTCGACGGTCTTGCCGGCGCCCAGTTCGAGCCTGAGGGCGACAAACACGTAGTTCCGCAAACGCCCGCCCTCGATGACAGGCAGGCCGAGGCCTGCGATGCTCAGGGCCGCAGGCGCAGACTCGGTTTCGCTGCCGGAGGCGGCGGCGCGACTGGCGGCGGCGCCGGTCAGAGCAGCGGTTCCGGCGGCGATCAGGGTTCTACGGTCCATCACGACATCATGCCGGACGGGCGTTAGGATTCCCTTGCCGCCTCAGCCGTGGGTCCAGCCGTTTCTGGCCATCGGCACGGGCTGGCCGTCGTAAAGGACCGTCAGGCCCTGCCCAGCGGTGACCTCGCCGATGCGGGTCAGGCGAATCAGTCGGCGCTCGGCCTCGCGCCGCAGGGCGTCTTCGTGGCGCGGATGGGCGGTGAAGGCGATCTCATAGTCGTCACCACCGCTGGCCAGATCTTCCAGCGATAGCTGCGGATCGACCCGGTCGTCGAACCAGGACTGGGTCGCCGCGGACAGGGGCAGGACGTTCAGGTTAAGCGCCACACCGACCCTGCTGGCCTGCGCGATGTGGGCCAGGTCGGCGGCCAGGCCGTCCGACACATCGACGGATGCGGTGGCGTACTCGCGCACGATGTCGGCGAAGTCGGTACGTGGCGTCGGCATCCGGTAGTGGCTGACCAAGGCTTCCATCCGCTCAGGCGCCAGAGCCACTTTTCCTTGCGCCGCCTTTAGCCCCAGCAGCCCGTCCCCGATGACGCCGGTCACGAAGACGAGGTCGCCGACCTGCGCGCCTGCGCGAGAAACGGCTTTGCCCGTTGGGGCCCACCCCAAGGCCGTCAGCGAGAAGGACAGCGGGCCGGGCGTCTTGACCGTGTCGCCGCCGAGCAGATGAACGCCGAACCGCGCCTGATCCTCGGCTAAGCCCGCTGCAAAGGCCTCGCGCTCGGGCCAGCCGCAGCGCTCCGACCAGAAGCAGGCCAGCAGATAGCCGAACGGCTCAGCACCCTTGGCGGCGAGGTCCGACAGATTGACCCGCAGCAACTTCCTGGCGACCGTGTCCAGCGGATCGTCAGGCAGGAAATGCACGCCCTCGACGATGGCGTCCTTCGTCAGGATGAGGTCATGACCCGGGCGTGACGGCAGCGCCGCCACATCGTCGGCCAGCCCCCTTCCCCACTCGGGATGGGACAGGGGCTTGAACAGCCGCTCGATCGTCTCGAACTCGCCCGCGACGTCGAGCGCCGGCATTATTTGCGGGTGTCTTTGGCCACGCCGTCCAGCGCCGCGTTGACGAAGCGCGCCTCGGCGTCGTCGAAGAAGGCCTTAGCCAGTTCGACATATTCGTCAATCACGACCTCGCGCGGGGTCTCGGGATGCTTGATCAGCTCCCAGGCGCCTGACCGCAGCAGGGCGCGCAGGGTGGCGTCGATCCGCTCCAGCTTCCAGTTGGAGGCCAGGCGAGCCTTAATGGCCGTGTCGATGTCGCGCTGGCTTTCGATCACGCCGCGCACGATGTCGGCGAAATAGGCCTCGTCGGCCTCGGCCAGCGCTTGGCCCTCTATGTCGGCGTCGAAGCGAAAGTTAGAGAATTCGGTGATCACCGTCTCCACGCCCTCGCCCGCCAGTTCCATCTGATACAGGGCCTGGACGGCGGCGAGACGCGACACGGTGCGGGCGCGACGCTGTTTGGAGCTCAGATTGGGCTCGGCGCGCTGCTTTTCGGCTTCGGCGAGTTGTTCGAGGACGGCTTTGACGCTGTTCGGTTCAGTCATGCGCCGACGCCATGACGCAACCGCTTCTTCAATGCAATGAGGTCCAGGCACGCCTTGGCGGCGCCGCCGCCCTTATCCCCTTCCGAAAGACGGGCCCGATACCAGGCCTGATCTTCGTCTTCGGTCGTCAGGATGCCGTTGCCGATGATGACGCCCTTGACGCCCAGCGCCATGATGCCGGCCGCCGACTGATCGGAGACGATCTCGAAATGGTAAGTCTCGCCACGGATGACCGTGCCCAGCGCGACATAGCCGTCATAGCGGGGCGCGGTCGGGAAGCGGCCGGCCTCCTCGGCCAGGGCGATGGCCGGCGGCACCTCCAGCGCGCCGGGCACGGTGATGACGTCGAAGTCGGCGCCGCGCGCCTTCAGCGTCTCCTTGGCCCCTTCCAGCAGGGCGTCGGCCAGGTCGTCGTAGAAGCGCGCCTCAACGATCAAAATACGGGGGGCTTCGGTCACGCCTTTATTTCTCCATCCATGTCGCGCCAGCCGACGATGCGCAGGCCGTAGCCTTCAAGCGCCGTCGGTTCGGGTCGCGTCGAACTCATCACGATCATGTCCCTGACACCCAGGTCCAGCAGGATTTGGGCCCCCACGCCATAGGCGCGCAGCGAGCGATCCATCGCCGCCGGCTTGTCCGCGCCCGCCAGCCGTTCGGCCAGCGAGGTCAGCGACGGATCGCGTAGGAAGACGACGACGCCGGGTCCGTCATGGTCGGTGATCTGTTTCAGGGCGCTGGGCACATAGTCCTGGCGCGCCTCGACGTGGCCCAAGAGGTCGCAGGCGAAGTCCACCTGGTGCATCCGCACCAGGGTCGGTTTGGCAGGATCGACGCGCCCCTTGACCAAGGCCACATGCTCGGCGCCCTCAATGGTGTTCTTGTACAGCATCAGGCGGAACGGTCCGCCGTGAACGCTCTCGAACGGCGTATCCATGATCCGTTCGACGAAGCGTTCGGTGCGGCGACGATAGGCGATCAGGTCGGCGATGGTGCCGATCTTCAGCCCATGCAGCTGGGCGAAGGCGACCAGATCGGGCATCCGCGCCATCTCGCCGTCGTCCTTGATGATCTCGCAAATCACCCCGGCGGGGGTCAGGCCGGCCATGCGGCTAATGTCCACAGCCGCCTCGGTGTGGCCGGCGCGGACCAGAACGCCGCCGTCGCGCGCGACCAGCGGGAAGATGTGTCCCGGCGAGACAATGTCGTCCATGCCCTTTGACGCGTCGGTCGCTACATGGATGGTGCGCGAGCGGTCGGCGGCGGAAATGCCGGTCGTCACGCCGTCCTTGGCCTCGATCGAGACGGTGAAGGCGGTCTTCATGCTCTCGCGGTTGTCGGCGGCCATTGGCGGCAGGCGCAGTTGCTGGGCGCGCTCGGCGGTCAGGGCCAGGCACACCAGGCCGCGCGCCTGGCGAATCATGAAGTTGATCTGGTCCGGCGTCGCAAACTGGGCGGGGATGATGATGTCCCCTTCGTTCTCGCGATCCTCGGCGTCCACCAGGATGTAGGGACGGCCGTTGCGGGCGTCTTCCAGAATGTCCTCGATAGGACTGATGGGGCTGTCGTTCATGTTCGCGGCCTGGGCTTGCATCACGCGGTCTCCTGCCACCGCGCGAGATATCGCGCCAGCATGTCGATCTCCAGATTGACCGGATCGCCTACTTTCAAACGCCCCAAGGTCGTCACGTCCCAAGTGTGCGGGATAATGTTCAGGGAGAAGATCTGCCCCTCCACGGCGTTGACGGTCAAAGACACGCCGTCCACGGTGACCGACCCCTTGGCGGCGACATAGCGATGCAGAGGCGCGGGAGCCTCGACCTCGATCCGGTGCGATCCGCCTTCGGGCGTGATCGAAACCACCCGCCCAAGACCATCGACGTGGCCGGACACGACATGGCCGCCCATCTCGTCGCCCAGCTTGGCGGCCCGCTCCAGATTGACGCCGTCGCCGGCCTTCCAGGCGCCCAGGGTGGTCTTGGACAGAGTCTCATTCGACACCTCGACGGCGAACCAGCCCCCCCGTGCATCGTGGCCCTTTTCGGTCACCGTCAGGCAACAGCCCGCGTGGCTGATGGAGGCGCCCAGGTCGATGCCGTCGGTATTCCACGCGGTCTCGATCTCGTAGCGCCGGTCACGATCGGTCTCGCGGACCTCGCGGACGCGGCCGATGTCGGTGACGATGCCGGTGAACATTTGGACTCTGGACCCCTTGGGAGAAAAATACCGTCTAATTCGTCTAATCGTCTAATTGGACGGCGTCAGAGACGGGCGTAGCGTTCCCACAGATCGTCCCCGACGGGCTCGACGCCCAGGCGACGGAACTTGGGGGCGTCCGCCAGCTTTGCAAGAGCCAGGGCGGCGACGCAGGGCCGCCCTTCCCCGCCCAGCAGGATCGGGGCGCGAAACCATTCCAGCACATCGACGGCATTGGCGCGCAGGAAAGACGCCGCGACCTGACCGCCGCCTTCGATGAGCAGCGATGTTGCGCCGGCGGCTTCCAAGGCTTTCACCACGGCCGGGATGGTCGGACGACCGTGCTCGGCGGCGACCTGCATCACCTTGGCGGCGCCGATACTGCGCGGCTCCGCAGCGGTCAGGATCAGGGTGTTTTCGCCCACGACCTTCGCCGCCTGCGGCGTTCGCAGCCGGCTGTCCAGCACGACGCGCAGCGGCTGATCCACACTGCGGCCCGGCAGGCGAGCGGTCAGTTCGGGATCATCGTGCAGAACCGTCTCGACGCCGACCAGGATCGCATCGTGGGCGGCGCGCAGGCGGTGACCCTCAAGCCGCGCCGCTTCGCCGGTGATCCACTGGCTCTCTCCAGAGGCCGTGGCGATCCGTCCGTCCAAGGAGGTCGCCAGTTTCAGCGTGACCCGCATCAGGCCTTGCCGGACGGTTCGTCGAACCCTTCGTCGCCCAAGAATTTGGCGAAGTCGCCTGTGTGGCGGAAATCCTTGTAGACCGAGGCGTAGCGGACATAGGCCACCTCATCGACGCCCTTCAGCGCCTTCATGATAAAGTCGCCGACCGTGCTGGACGGGATTTCAGTCTCGCCCAGGCTTTCCAGCTGGCGGACGATCCGATTGACCATCTGCTCGACCTGATCAGCCTGGACCGGGCGTTTACGCAGGGCCACGCCCAGCGAGCGTTCCAGCTTGTCGCGGTCGAAGGGCGTGCGCCGCCCGTTGCGCTTCAAGATGACCAGTTCACGCAGTTGCACGCGCTCGAACGTCGTGAAGCGCCCGTTGCAGTTCGGGCAGGACCGGCGGCGTCGAATGGCCGAGCCGTCGTCCGACGGCCGGCTGTCCTTCACCTGAGTATCCTGATGACCGCAAAAAGGGCACTTCATCAGGCGCTTATCCGTAGATCGGGAAGCGGTGCGTCAACTCTCGCACCTGGGCCGCGACGCCCGCGACCACAGCCGGATCAGCTTCGTCGCCGCCATTCATCGAGGAGACGACGTCGGCGATCCAGTGGCCGATCTGCTTGAACTCTTCCTCGCCGAAGCCGCGCGTGGTGCCGGCCGGGGTGCCCAGGCGGACGCCCGAGGTGACGGTGAACGGCGCGGTGTCGAACGGCACGCCGTTCTTGTTGCAGGTCATCAGCGCCTTTTCGAGCTCATGCTCGGTCGCCTTGCCGGTCACGCCCTTAGGCCGCAGGTCGACCAGGGCCAGGTGACTGTCGGTGCCGCCAGAGACGATGGCCAGGCCACGCTCGATCAGGACGCCGGACAGGGCCTGGGCGTTCTTGACGACCTGTTGGGCATAGCCCTTGAACTCGGGCTTCAGCGCCTCGCCGAAAGCCACGGCCTTGGCGGCGATGACGTGTTCCAGCGGGCCGCCTTGCAGGCCGGGGAAGACGGCGGAGTTGATCTTCTTGCCCAGATCGACGTCGTTTGACAGGATCATACCGCCGCGCGGGCCGCGCAGGGTCTTGTGCGTGGTCGTGGTGACGACGTGGGCGTGCTGGATCGGGTCCGGATAGGCGCCGCCGGCGATCAGGCCGGCGTAGTGGGCCATGTCCACCATCAGATAGGCGCCGACGCTGTCGGCGATCTCGCGGAAGCGCTTGAAGTCGATGTGGCGGCTGTAGGCCGAGGCACCGGCCAGGATCAGCTTGGGCTTCTCACGCTCGGCCATTTCGGCGACGTGGTCATAGTCGATCAGGTGGGTGTCTTCGCGCACCTTGTAGGTCACAGGGCGGAACCACTTGCCCGACTGGTTCGCGGGCGAGCCGTGCGTCAGGTGTCCGCCGCAGGCCAGATCCATGCCCAGGAAGGTGTCGCCGGGCTGCAGCAGGGTGAAGAAGACCGCCTGGTTCGCCTGGGCGCCCGAGTGGGGCTGGACGTTGGCGAAGGCCGCGCCGAAGAGTTGCTTGGCCCGCTCGCGCGCCAGATCCTCGGTCACGTCGACGAACTCGCAGCCGCCATAATAGCGCCGACCGGGATAGCCTTCGGCGTATTTGTTCGTCAGGACCGACCCCTGCGCGTCCAGCACCGCCTGGGAGACGATATTCTCGGAAGCGATCAGCTCGATCTGTTCGCGCTGACGGCCCAACTCGCCCTGAATGCCCTTGAAGACGTCCGGGTCGGCGTCAGCGAGCGTCTTGGTGAAATAGGCGTCGTGGGTGAAGGCCGTCACGCTGGAATCCCCGGAAATCAGAAGCTGGCCTATCTATCCCCAGCCGCGCGTGACCACAACATCTTGTGGCGGCAACCGTTAAACGCCACTGGCCGGAATACGGCGAGCACGCACGTCCGTCACGCCTCCGGTCGAAACGCGCACCGAGACGCTGCAAGCGCGGCAACTTTTCTTATCAATCAGAACGGCAGGCCCTTCGAACAGTGCTGAAGAGCCTCGAGGCAGAACTTGCTGCACGCGAACTGACGAGCCTGCGTCAACGATCTCAAATCCCAGATCGGGCTGGAAGTGGCTGCGGTCACCCAGCGCCGCCTTCGCTGTTTCGATGTAGTCACATCGCTGTACTTCGGGCCCGGTACAACCTGGCGCCGCATGGTCAGCTCCGATCAACAGAACCAGACCGGCCAGCACAGCGAAGATCGAAAACGCGCCCCACCCAAGAATTGCCGGGCTATCCGGTAACAGCATGGCGTCCTCCCCGCGCGGAGAGAACCATCGTCCAGCGTCAGAGTCGATTCAATCACGCCGTGTCAAAGCTCGCGAGACAGTGCCCGCCTCAGCTTGGCGATCGCGACCCGTTCGACGGACTTGGGTTCGTTGACTGGCCCCATGGCGCTGACCTCCCGGCCTGTCGCGACATGGATGGCCGAGCATTTGAGGTAGGGGCCGTTGCGGGTGAACTCGACGATGACCTCTCCGAGGTCGTCGCCCGTCGTCATGCGGCGACGGGTCGGCGCGCCACGTTACAGTGGGCGAACAGCTTGTCCATCGCCTGGACCAGATGATCCATCATGGCGTCGGTGTGGTTCGGCGACGGCGTGAAACGCAGGCGCTCGGTCCCCTTGGGCACAGTCGGATAGTTGATCGGCTGAACATAGACGCCGTACTCGTCCAGCAGCATGTCCGAGATCATCTTGCAGTGGACCGGATCACCGACGTGGACCGGCACGATATGGCTCTCGCTTTCCATCACGGGGATGCCGGCCGCGGCGAAGCGGGCCTTGAGCGTCGCGGCGCGCTCTTGATGCTGGACGCGCAGTTCGGGGTGGGCCTTCAGGTGACGAACAGAAGCCAAGGCGCCAGCGGTCAGGGCCGGCGGCAGCGAAGTGGTGAAGATGAAGCCCGAGGCCCAGCTGCGCACCGCATCGATGATCATGGCGTCGGCGGCGATATAGCCGCCCATCACGCCGATCGCCTTGCCCAGGGTGCATTCGATGATGTCGATCTGGTCCAGCACGCCGTCGCGCTCGGCGACACCCGCGCCGGTTTCGCCATACAGGCCAACCGCATGGACCTCGTCCAGATAGGTCAGGGCGCCGTATTTCTTGGCGAGCGCAATGGTGCCGGCCAGATCGGCGATGTCGCCGTCCATCGAATAGACGCTCTCAAACGCGATCAGCTTGGGCGCATCGGCCGGCGCCGCCGCCAGCAGGGCCTCCAGATGCGCCAGATCGTTGTGCATGAAGACGTGACGCTCGCCGCCGCCGTGACGGATGCCGGCGATCATCGAGGCATGGTTCAGCGAATCGGAGAAGGTGATCAGGCCCGGAAGGATCTTCTGCAGGGTCGACAGCGTCGCCTCGTTGCCGACGTAGCCCGAGGTGAACAGCAGGGCCGCTTCCTTCTGGTGCCAGTGGGCCAGCTCGGCTTCCAGATCGACGGCCGAACGCGTGGTGCCTGAGATGTTGCGCGTGCCGCCGGCGCCGGCGCCCACCGCGTCGATCTCACTATGCATGGCGTCCAGCACGACGGGGTGCTGGCCCATGCCGAGATAGTCGTTGGAGCACCAGATGACGACGTCCTGTTCGGAGCCATCCTCGCGGCGACGCACAGCCTGCGGAAACTGACCGCGCACGCGCTTCAGATCGGCGAAGACGCGATAGCGTCCTTCGCTGCGAACCTGCTCAACGGAGCTATTAAAGGCGGCCTTATAGTCGAACAAACTACGCGTTCTTTCGCTTATGGCGATGTCTTTGCGTTGTTTGCTCTCCTGAAGCGGGCTTGTCCATGTCCGCCGCATGGACAAAACGCCCCAAACCCTTAATTGATAACGGTTCTCAGTATCGAGATTGATCAGCCCGGCTTGCGGAAGCGGTAGACGAACTGGTCTGTCTTGCCGCGGATCTTCTCGTCGAAGACGTTCAGGCTGTGGTCGTCTGCGGGATTGGCGACGGCCTGGCTCTCGCCCTCGAAGACAAAGCCGGCCGCCTCGACCTCGCGCTTCAGATAGTCGCCTTCGATGCGGTGCAGGGTCTGGACCGCCGAGATGCCCGTGCCGGGCGCGGCGTCATGGTCGATCAGGATGTAGCGGCCGCCGGGCTTGAGCGCCGCAAACACCGCCGCGTTCATCTTAGCCACGTCGGTGTTGAAGCCGGGGATATGGAAGTCGTGGTATTCCTGGCTCATGAAGATCATGTCCAGCGGCTCGGCGTAGGTCATCGCGTCCAGCAGGCCGTTGACGCGCGTCACGTTCGAATAGGCGGCGACAAGCGCATCGGCCCCCGCGTTCTCGCGCGCCATCGTCCGCTCGGGCACGAAGGCGTAGACCCGGCCGGTCGGGCCGACCACGTCGGAGAACAGCCGAGTGAAATAGCCGGCGCCGGGGCGAATGTCGGCGACCTTGTCGCCCGGCTCGAGTTGGGCGAAGGCGAGGATTTCGGCCGGGTGACGCAGCGGATCACGCGCGACCTCTTCGGCCGGACGTTTGGGATCGGCGACCGCCTCAGCATAGAGACTGGAATAGCCCGCCGGCTGCGCGTCGGCCGCCGGGGCGACGACGGTCCGCTCTCCGCCGTCCGAGTCGATGATGATGCAGCCGGACAGACCTGCCGCCAGGACCAGGGCCGTTGCACCCGCCGCCAATTTCTCGATCATTATCGTCTCCATCGAATTGTCGCGATAGGCTCGCATTTCGCCGATCCGCGCAAGCCGTCATCACGCACGAAACGATCCGACGCATCACGCGATTTGCGCACCGGTCGTTGCGGCGCTAGTCCGACGCTGGATTTTCCAAGGTTTCGCCATGCTTCCCTATCAGCCCGCCCCCTTCCCGCTCGCCCGTCCGCGCCGCCTGCGGTCCAGCCCGTGGGTGCGGCGGCTGGTGGCGGAAACGACCCTGACGCCGGCCGATCTGATCTGGCCGTTGATCGTCCATGACGGGACCGAGGATCGCGTCCCGGTCGCCTCCATGCCCGGCGTGTTTCGGCTTTCCCCCAAGGCGGCGGCGTCGGCGGCGGTCGAGGCGCGCGACCTCGGCATTCCGATGGTGGCTTTGTTCCCTAATGTCGATGGCGCGATCAAGGATGCGGTCGGCACGGGCGCGACCGACCCCGACGGCCTGATTCCCGACTGCATCAAGGCGATCAAGGACGCCGCGCCCGAGATCGGCGTCATGACCGACGTCGCCCTGGACTGCTACACCGACCATGGCCACGACGGGGTGATGGAGGGCGACCGCATCGCCAACGACGCTAGCCTGGACCGCCTGGCCGAACAGGCCTTCATCCACGCCCACGCCGGCGCCGATGTCGTGGCGCCCTCTGACATGATGGATGGCCGCATCCAGGCGGTGCGCGAGGCGCTGGAGGCGAACGGGTTTCAGGACACGCTGATCCTGTCCTACGCCGCCAAGTTCGCCTCGGCCTTCTATGGTCCCTATCGCGACGCCGTGGGCTCTTCGGCGATGCTGAAGGGCGACAAGAAGACCTATCAGATGGATTACGCCAACTCCGACGAGGCGCTGAAGGAGGTGGCGATGGACCTGTCGGAAGGCGCCGATGCGGTGATGGTCAAGCCGGGCATGCCGTATCTGGATATCGTCCGGCGCGTGTCCGAGACCTTCCGCGTACCCACCTTCGCCTATCAGGTGTCGGGCGAATATTCGATGATGCAGGCCTCCATCGCCAATGGTTGGCTGGACGAGGACCGAGCGATCCTTGAGACCCTGCACGGGTTCAAGCGCGCGGGGTGCGCGGGCGTACTGACCTATTTCGCACCGCAGGCCGCACGGCTACTGGGCTGATGGGCGTGGAGATCCGGCCGATCACGGAGGCCGACTGGCCGGGCCTGTGGCCGATTATCGAAACCGTCACTCGCGCGGGCGAGACCTATACCTATCCGTTAGACATGGACGAGGCGCAGGCGCGCGTGCTGTGGACGCTGCCCGCGCCGGGCGGAACCTTGGTTGCGGTTGAGAACGGCCAGGTGCTGGGCGTCGCCAAGATCATTCCGAACCAGCAGGGCAACGGCGCCCACGTCGCCAACGGCAGCTTTATGGTGGCGCCCGAAGCGCGCGGGCGCGGCGTGGCCCGCAGTTTGGGCGAAGCCGCGCTGGCTTTTGCGCGGGATGCCGGCTTCCGATCCATGCAGTTCAACGCCGTGGTCGAGACCAATACCGTGGCCGTGGCGCTGTGGAAGAAGCTGGGGTTCGAGATCGTGGGCACGGTTCCTGAAGCGTTCGATCACCCGACGCACGGCCCGGTCGGCCTGCACATCATGCATCGCCGGCTTTAGGCATCAGTCGCGGGGTTGCAGTCGCGCCGCCAGGCTGGAGGTGTCCCAGCGGTTTCCGCCCATGGCCTGAACCTCGGCGTAGAACTGATCGACCAGCGCCGTCAGAGACAGGCGCGCGCCGTTCGTGCGCGCCTCGTCCAGCACCAGACCCAGGTCCTTTCGCATCCAATCCACGGCGAAGCCGAAGTCGAACTCGCCTTTGGCCGCCGTCTTCCAGCGATTGTCCATCTGCCAGCTTTGCGCGGCGCCCTTGGACACGGCCTCATAGGCGGCGTCGGTGTCCAGTCCCGCGACCTGAGCGAAGTGGACGGCCTCGGCTAAGCCCTGGACGACGCCGGCGATGGCGATCTGGTTGACCATCTTGGTCAGTTGGCCTGACCCGGCCGGTCCCATATGTTTGATCGCCTTGGAATAGGCCTTCAACACGGGCTCTACCTTCGCCAGGGCGGCGGCATCCGCGCCGGCCATTACGCTGAGTTGTCCATTCTCGGCGCCCGCCTGGCCGCCCGACACCGGTGCGTCGATGAACGACTTGCCCTGCTCGTTCGCCAGTTCGGCCATTTCGCGCGCCACCTTGGCCGAGGTCGTGGTGTGATCGACGATCACGGCGGCCTCCGACAGATGCGGCAAGGCCTCGGTCACCACGGCGCGCACGTCCGCATCGTTGCCGACGCACAGGATGAACAGGTCGACGCCCTGCGCCGCCTCAGCCACCGTCGCCGCCGCCTTACCGCTCGTCGCCGCCGCCCAGGCCTCGGCTTTTGAGACAGTGCGATTGAACCCCGTCACGTGGTGGCCCGCCTCGATCAGATGACGGGCCATCGGGGCGCCCATGACGCCCAGGCCGGCGAATGCGATCTTCATGACAGGCTCCTTGATCCTGCCGTCGGACTAGGCCGCGCCGCGCCGGGGTTCAAGGTCAACGCCCGGTTAACCTTGGCCAGCCCACAATGGGACACCATTCGTCGGGGTGCGCGTCCATGTCCGTGAGCGATCGTCCGATCCTCATCAAGAAGGTCAAGAAGGTCTCCGGCGGAGGCCACCACGGCGGTGCGTGGAAGGTGGCCTATGCGGACTTCGTGACCGCCATGATGGCCTTCTTCCTGCTGATGTGGCTGATCAATACGACCGACCCGGAGCAGAAGCGCGGCATCGCCGAATATTTCGCACCGGCCAGCGTGTCCGAGACGACGTCGGGTTCCGGCGGCATTCTGGGCGGCACATCGCTGGGCGACGACGGCGTCAAGAGCGCCGGCTCGCAATCCGTGCTGGAAGAACTGGCGCCCGAGGCGCCCGCGACCGATCAGACGGGCTCCAGCCTGTCGTCCGCCAGCGACGCCGCTCTCCAGGCTGAAATCCAGAAGCGCGAGGCCGCCGAGTTCGCCAGCGCCGCCGAATCGCTGCGCCAGGCCATGCAGTCGATGCCGGAGCTGGCCGAACTGTCGAAACAGCTGATCGTGGACCAGACGCCCGAAGGGCTGCGCATCCAGCTGGTCGATCAGGAAGGCCGGTCAATGTTCGACAACAACTCTGCGCGCCCGAATGCGCGCGCCCAGGTGCTGCTGCGCGCTGTGGCTAAGGTGATCAACCAGTTGCCGAACCGCATCTCAATCACCGGACACACCAGCGCGGCGCCCGGCTCCAGCCGCGCCAGCGCCCCTGCGGACTGGACGCTGTCGTCCGAGCGCGCCAACGGCTCGCGTCTGGTGCTGCAAGGTTCGGGCGTCGATCCCGACCGGGTCTATTCGGTGGCGGGCAAGGCGGGGTCCGACCCGCTCTATCCGGACGATCCGACCCTGGCCGGCAACCGCCGCATCGCCATCGTGCTGTTGCGCGAGGCGCCGGTCCTGCCATCGGACACCTCGCTGTGACTCCGCTCGGCTGCAACGCGAACAGGCTTGCAGCCGGAACGCGGATGACGCCAAATCGCGCGATGAGCGTTGTGTCGTCGCAATATTGGCAAGATCGGATGCGGACTTGAGGCCGTGACCCAGCACGTACCGACCCGACAGCTTCGCTTCTTCATGACCTCGGTCGCGCCCTGCCCCTACCTGCCGGGCAAGACGGAACGGAAGGTCTTCGCCAACCTCCCCTTCTCGGACGGCGCGCACGTCAATGACGAACTGACGCTGGCCGGTTTTCGCCGCAGCCAGAACATCGCCTATCGCCCGGCGTGCGAGGCGTGCGACGCCTGTGTTTCGGTGCGGCTGCCGGTGCCGGAGTTCGCCTTCAGCCGTTCGCAGCGCAAGGTGTTGGCCCGCAACGCCGACCTTTCGCGCGACCTGGTCGAAGCCGAGGCGACAACCGAACAGTTCCAGCTTCTGCGCCGCTACCTGACCACGCGCCATCCGACCGGCGGTATGAGCGACATGGGCTGGCTGGATTACGTCGCCATGGTCGAGGATACGGCCGTGCGCACCCATCTGATCGAATACCGCCTGCCCTCCACCGACGGCGGGCCGGGCGATCTGGTCGCCGTGACCCTGACGGACCTGCTGAAAGACGGGCTGTCGATGGTCTACAGCTTCTATGATCCGACGATGGAGCGGCGCAGCCTGGGCCGGTTCGCCATCCTGGATCATGTGCGCCAGGCCGCCATCGTCGGCCTGCCGTTCGTCTATCTCGGCTATTGGGTCCAGGGCTCGGCCAAGATGGATTACAAGGCCGACTTCCGCCCGATGGAAACTCTCGGCAAGCTCGGCTGGTCACGCCGGGACGCCTGACGCGCCCTTCGCCGCAGCCGGTTCAAATCGTCATCGAAGCATCCTATGTGGGCGGCGACATTACGGAGCCGCGTCTTGCTGATTGTTCTTTCCCCGGCCAAGCGCCTCGATTTCACCGAAGCCGATGGGGCTATTCCCGGCAGCGACCGCCGGTTCGTCGAAGATACAGCCAG
This sequence comes from Brevundimonas sp. UBA7838, assembly GCF_002500885.1. Lineage (NCBI taxonomy): Bacteria > Pseudomonadati > Pseudomonadota > Alphaproteobacteria > Caulobacterales > Caulobacteraceae > Brevundimonas > Brevundimonas sp. UBA7838. The sequence goes on along the minus strand of NZ_DLTK01000109.1, from coordinate 34,320 downwards.
CCTGTCCAAGACCGCCAAGCGCCAGACCAAGGCGGACCTGCGTCGGCTGATGGGGATTTCGGACGATCTGGCGACCCTGAACGCCGCGCGCTTCAAGGCATTCGATCCAGAATCCACAGAGGGCGTTCAGGCAGCCTTCGCCTTTGCCGGCGATGTGTATGAGGGTTTGAAAGCGCGCGAACTGGACGCCGACGCCTTGGCGTTCGCCCAGAACCATTTGCGCATTCTGTCCGGCTTTTACGGCCTGCTGCGTCCGTTGGACCGGATTCAGCCCTATCGGCTGGAGATGGGCACGCGGCTGAAGACGCGTCGTGGGGCCAGCCTGTACGACTTCTGGGGCGACCGGATTTCCAAACAATTGAACGAAGACGCCGAGGGCCAGTCGGATCCGACGCTGGTGAATCTGGCCAGCCAGGAATATTTCGGGGCCGTCGATGCAAAGGCTCTGAAACTGCCTGTCGTCACGCCCCAGTTCCGGGAAGAAAAGAACGGCGAGAGCCGCATCATCTCCTTCTTCGCCAAGAAGGCGCGCGGGGCCATGGCGCGGTTCGCGATCGACGAGCGCGTGGAACGGGTCGCGGACCTGAAGGCGTTCGACCGGGACGGTTATGCGTTCGACAAGGCCGCCTCGACCGACGCCGAGTGGATATTCATCAGATCGGGAAATTCTTGATCCCGACATCGACCTCCCGCTAATCTCGCCAAAACAAACGAAGGGGCGGATTCATGTCGCAAGAGCCTAAGGACTCCACGGGCGCCGACAGTCGGGCGGCACGCGGTATCGGCGATCTGAAAGGGCAGGTCGCGGTCATCACGGGCTCGACCTCCGGCATCGGGCTGGCTCTCGCACGCGCCGTGGCGGAAGGCGGCGGTGAAGTCGTTCTGAACGGCTTGGGCGACCCCGCGGAGATCGAGCGCACCCGCGCCGATCTGGAGGCCTCATCCGGCGTTCGCGTCCTCTATCATCCGGCGGACATGACGCGCGGTGACGAAATCGCCGACATGATCGCCTTCGCTGAGCGCGAACTGGGACGCCTGGACATTCTGGTCAACAACGCCGGCATCCAGCACGTCGAATCCGTCGAGAACTTCCCCACCGATCAGTGGGAGAAGATCATCGCCATCAACCTGTCGTCGGCCTTTTACGCCACGCGCGCGGCGATCCCGATCATGAAGGCGCAGGGGCGCGGCCGGATCATCAACATGGCCTCTGCGCACGGTCTGGTGGCCAGTCCGTTCAAGTCCGCCTATGTCGCGGCAAAGCACGGCGTCATCGGCTTCACCAAGACCGCAGCGCTGGAACTGGCGCGCGACAACATCACCTGCAACGCCATCTGCCCCGGCTTTGTCGAGACGCCGATCGTGACCAAGCAGATCGCGGATCAGGCCCGTACGAGAAACATGACCGAGGAGCAGGTGCTGACGGACGTGATCCTGGCGGCCCAGCCGACAAAGCGGTTCGTCACGACGGAGGAACTGACCGGCATCTTCCTTTACCTGGTCAGCGACCTCGGCGCCTCGGCCAACGGGGCCAGCTTCTCCATCGACGGCGGCTGGACCGCGCAGTAGCAAAGGAAGGCGGCGGTCATGGCGATTTTCAAGCGCAAGACCGCCGAGGCGGCGGGCTCAGTTCCCGCCGCTCCTGCCCGACGGCCCATCTGCCTTGCGCTTCAGGGCGGCGGCGCACACGGCGCCTTCCAATGGGGCGTGCTGGATCGTCTGTTGGAAGACGATCGTCTGGATATTCGCGCGGTGTCCGGCGTCTCAGCGGGAGCGATGAACGGCGCGGCCTTGGTTTCAGGCCTGGCGTCAGGAGATGGCCGCGCCGCGTTGGACAAGCTCTGGCGAGAGGTCAACCAGTCCGGCGGTCGCAACGTCTTCGGCGACAGCGCGATCTGGACTGCGACGCGGACGCCCGACTGGATCAAGGACAACCCATTCTGGCGCGCGGGCGAGACGCTGGCCATGTCGATGAGTCCTTATGAATTCAATCCACTGAACCATAATCCTCTGAAACGGGTTTTGCAGGCCTCGGTCGATTTCCGCGCCGTCCAGGCCTCGGACATCCGGCTTTTCGTCGCCGCCACCGCTGTGCGCCAAGCGAAAGCGCGCATTTTCCAGACGAATGAGATCAACGCGGATGTCCTGATGGCGTCGGCCTGCCTCCCCCATCTGTTTCAAGCCGTGGAGATCGATGGGGAGCCCTATTGGGACGGCGGCTATCTGACCAATCCGCCGCTGTGGCCGTTGACCGGAGACGACACGCCGGACGACGTCCTGCTGATCACACTCAATCCGATGGTGCGCGACGAGACGCCGAAAAGCGCAGGCGACATCGTCGATCGGCTGAACGAGATCGTCTTCAACGCGCCGCTGGTCGCAGAACTGCGCGCCATCGCCCTCGCGGGTGAACTAATCGAACACGGGCAGTTGAAAGGCGGCGGCGCCGGACCTTATCGGCACGTCCGACTGCACGCCATTGAGGCGGACGGCTGGCTTTCGGACCTGTCGCTACGATCCAAGTTCAACACCGAATGGGGTTTCCTCAACGATCTGAAGGCGCGGGGACGTGCGGCCGCTGACGATTGGTTGAACGCGTGCGTGAGCAGCGTCGGACGCCAGTCCAGCGTCGATCTTCAGGCCCGCTTCGGCTAACCGACGAAGCCTGCGGCGCGTCGCAGACGGTCGTTGATGGCTTCACCCAGTCCCGTCGTCGGAATCGGCGACACGGCGATACCCGTCGGCCGTGTGCGGTCGGCCTCGCGCAGCAGTCGGAACAGATTGGCGGCGGCTTCGCGCAGGTCGCCCGACGGGCTCAGGCTCCAGCGTGGCTCGCCGGCTTCGGGGCCAAAGCCGAGCAGGATTTCGCCGTCACGCGCCGCGCCGGCCTCGATGCGAACCGGAGCATCCGGTGCATAGTGCAGGGTCAGTCGCCCGGGCGAACGATGCCCTTCTGAGCCCTCTTCAATGGCGCCGACGACCGCCTCGATCTCGGACCGGGTGATGGCGCCGGGACGAAGCAAGGCGACCCTTCCTCCCAGCACTGACACGACCGTGCTTTCCAGACCGACCTGGCAGGGTCCGCCATCGACAGCCGCTGAGACCGCAAAGCCCGTCTCCTCGACAGCATCGGGGAAGGTCGTCGGGCTCGGTCGGCCGGAACGATTGGCCGAGGGGGCCACGACCGGGCCGCCGAACGCCGCCAACACTTCTCTCGCCACCGGATGCGCCGGAACACGGATCGCGACGCTGTCCAGTCCGGCCCGCGCCAGATCGCAGACACTGCGCGTGTCCAGGACTGGCGTGATCAGGGTGAAGGGGCCGGGCCAGAAGGCGTCCGCCAAGGCAAGTCCGAGCGGGCCAAGCTCGCCAATCTTGGCCGCCGCATCGGCATCAACGACATGCGAAATCAGCGGATTGAACTTCGGCCGCCCTTTCGCGGCGAAGATGGCGGCGACCGCCTCGGCATTGCTCGCGTCGGCGCCCAGTCCATAAACGGTCTCGGTCGGCAGCAGGATCAGATCGCCGTTCGCCAGCGCCTGAGCGGCTTGCAGCGGCGTTTGGCTCACGGTCTGCGCGGGATGATCGGGATCATCCGGTGCAGCACATTGTCCCGATCAATGAACTGATGCTTGAGCGCCGCGATCACATGCAGGGCGATCAAGACATAGAGACCCTTCACCGCCAGTTCGTGCAGCCCCATCAGGCTGCGCGCCGTTTCGCGCCCGCCGCCGACGGGCAGCAGGGGCCAAGAGAAGAGGCCGAACCACTCGATCGCCCGCCCGCCCGCCGACGACGCGAGCCAACCGGTCATCGGAATGACGATCAGGGCCAGGTAGAACAGGACGTGCGTCGCGCGCGCCGCCACCTTCTGCCAGCGCGGCAAGGCCGATGGCAGAGGAATCGCCGGATGCGCCAGACGCCATCCGATCCGTGCGAGGGTCAGCACCAGGATCGTCAGACCCAGCGACTTGTGCAGCATGACGAACTGGCCCGAAATCGGCCCTTCCGTATTCTCATGCGCCGTGATCAGCAGCACCTGAGCCAGAACGGCGGCGGCGATGCCCCAATGCATCAGCAGGGAAACGACCGAATATCGATTGCGGGGCTCGCCCATGTCTTCCCTTCCGCGACGGCACGGCTTCACCATGCATTCAGCCACTTTGCACTGAGACGGGGCGCGTCGCCAAGACGCTTGCAGCGACAGGCCCCGACGCGGCACTTAGGCCGCAAAGACGATTGAGGAAACCCATGACCTATCGCGCGCCCGTTCGAGACCTGGCCTTCACTCTGGAATCCGTCGCCGGCATGGCCGACGTGGCCGCAACCGGCGCCTTTCCCGACTATGACGCCGACGTCGCCGGCGCCGTTCTGGAAGCGGCCGGCCAGTTTTCGGAGGAGGTGCTGGCGCCGCTAAACCGGATTGGGGATCAGAAGGGCTCGACCTACGCCAACGGCGCTGTCACCGCCGCGCCCGGATTCGCCGACGCCTATCGCCAGTTTGCGGCCGGCGGCTGGACCGGGCTGTCGGCTTCGACCGAAGCGGGCGGACAGGCCCTGCCCAAGGCGCTGGAACTGGCGGCCTATGAGACCGTCCATGCCGCCAACATGGCGTTCGGCCTATGCCCCATGCTGTCGCTGGCCTCGATCGAGGCGCTGGAGCAGGTCGGAACGGAAGAGCAGAAGGCCAAATATCTGACCAAGCTGGTCAGCGGCGAATGGACCGGCGCCATGGTGCTGACCGAGCCGGGCGCCGGATCGGACCTGGGTTCGCTGATCACCACGGCAACGCCGAACGGCGACGGGACCTATGCGCTGAACGGGCAGAAGATCTACATCACCTGGGGCGACCACGACGCGACCGACAACATCGTCCATCTGGTGCTGGCCCGCCTGCCAGACGCGCCCAAGGGCCCCAAGGGCATCAGCCTGTTCCTGGCGTCGAAGTTTGCGGTGAAGGAGGACGGCACGCTCGGCGACCGTAACGCCTTCCGCCCGGTCGGCGTCGAGCACAAGCTTGGAATCCACGCCTCGCCGACCTGCGTCATGAGCTATGAGGGGGCGACCGCCGAACTTGTCGGTCAGCCGAACCAGGGCCTGGCCCATATGTTCGTGATGATGAACGCGGCGCGCCTGGCCGTCGGCGTCGAGGGCGTCGGTATCGCTGAACGCGCCTACCAGCATGCCCTCGCCTATGCCTTGGACCGTCGTCAGGGGCGCTCGGTCTGGACCGGCGAGGCCAACGCCCCGATCTTTGACCATCCCGACGTGCGCCGCATGCTCAGCGTCATGAAGGCCAAGATTTCGGCGGCGCGCGCCGTGTGCCTGTCGACCGGCGTCGCCGCCGATCTGGCCCGCCACGCCGGGACCGACGAGGAACGCCGCCATTGGAAGGGACGCGAGGACCTGTTCACCCCGATCGCCAAGGCCTGGTCCACCGATATCGGCTGCGAGGTCGCCTCGATGGGCGTTCAGATCCACGGCGGCATGGGCTTCATCGAGGAGACCGGCGCGGCGCAATACTATCGCGACGCCCGCATCGCCCCGATCTACGAAGGCACCAACGGCATCCAGGCCATGGATCTGGTGGGTCGCAAACTGTCGATGGACGGCGGCGATTCTGCCAAGGCGCTGATCGCGGACATGAAGGTGACCCTGGTCGATCTCGGAAAGCTCTACAGCGGCAAACCGGTCGAACGGTTCGCCACCGCCATCGAGGCGGTCGAGGACGCGACCCTGTGGCTGCTGGATCAGAAGGCCGATCCGAACGCCGCGGCGGATGTGCTGGCGGCGGCCGACGCCTATCTGAAACTGCTGGGCGATGTGGCCGGCGGCTGGATGCTGGCCAAAGGCGCGCTGGCGGCCAAGGCGAAGCTGGACGCCAACGACGGCGATCCGGTTTGGCTGCAGGGCAAGCTGGACCTCTACGAAGTCTATGCCGCCAATGTGCTGGGCCACGTCTCCAGCCGTCTGGCGGCCGTGGGTCAGGGCGGCGACCTGCTGCGGCGCATGACGGTGGACGCGCTGGCCGGATGATCGGCGAAGCGTTTCTTCGTTTGACGTAGATGGGGCCGGACCTTCAAGGTCCGCCCTTAAAACAAGCAGGGAGCGTCCGATGAATCGTCGGCAACTGATCATGTCCACGGCGGCGACCGCCCTCGCCGTCTCGGCCTCCCCCGCGCTCGCCCGTCAGTCCACCGGATCCCCCATGCCTCAGCCGCCCGTCGCCAAGAAAATCCCTGTCGTCATCGAACAACTGGGCCGCACCCGGACCGACGACTATCAGTGGATGAAGGACGACAATTGGCAGGCTGTCCTGCGCGATCCGACCCTGATCAAGGCTGAGGTCAAGGAGCACCTGACCGCCGAGAACGCCTACCGCGAGGCCATGATGGCCTCCACCCTGCCCTTGCAGGAGACGATGTTCAGCGAGATGCGCGGCCGCATCAAGGAAGACGACAGCTCGGTTCCGGCGCCGGACGGCGGCTGGAACTACTATGTCGAATACCAGACGGGCGATCAGCACCCCCGCTACATGCGCGTCGAGCGTCAGGGCACGTGGATGGTGGATGGTCAGCCGGTGACGAAAAACTTCGTCATGGCGCCCACGCCTCAACTGCTGCTGGACGCCAACGAACTGGCCAAGGGCAAGGCCTATTCGGAAGTGTCCGCCGCAAGCCACAGCCCGGATCATACGCTGTTCGCCTATGCCGAGGACGCCCAGGGTTCCGAGGTTCACAAGATCTACGTCAAGGACCTGGCGACCGGCGAGGTGCTGCCCGATGTGATCGACAGCGCCACCGGCGACTTCGTCTTCTCGCCGGACAGCCAGTGGATCTTCTGGACCAACCGCGACGATAACGGCCGTCCGGACAAGATCTTCCGTCGCCCGGCGCGCGGCGGCGAGACCACCCTGGTCTATGAGGAAGCCGACGACGGCATGTTCATCGGCGTTGGTCGCACCGCCGACGACCAGTTCATCGTCATCGGCATCCAGAACCAGGAAACGTCGGAGGCGCGCTACATTCCCGCCGCCACGCCGACGGCCGAGCCCGTCGTGCTGGAGCCGCGCGTGGTGGCGACCCGCTACGACGTCGATCACTGGGGCGACCGCTGGGTGATCCGCACGAATGCGGACGAGGCCATCGATTTCAAGATCGTCCAGGCCCCGACCGCGACGCCGGCCAAGGCGAACTGGACCGATCTGGTGCCGCACACGCCGGGCCGCTTCATCGAAGGCCTGGACCTGACCAACGCTCATCTAGCGCGCCAGGAGCGTGCCGACGCCAACACCCGCATCATTATCCGCGATCGGACCGGCGCCGAGCATGAGATCGCAGTCGACGAACCGGCCTTCGCCCTGTCGCTGGCCGGCACCTCTGAATACGAGACGACGACCACCCGCTACACCTACAACTCGCCGTCTACGCCGACGCAGACGTTCGACTACGACATGGCGTCGCGCGAGCGGACCCTGCGCAAAACGCAGCAGATCCCGTCCGGTCACAACATCGATGACTATGTGGTCGAGCGGCTGAACGCGCCGGCATCCGACGGTCAGTTGGTGCCGGTGACGGTGCTGCGCCGCAAATCGACGCCCGTCGATGGTTCGGCGCCCCTGCTGCTCTACGGGTACGGCTCCTACGGCATCCCGATGCCGGCCAGCTTCTCGACCAACCGGCTGTCGCTGGTCGATCGCGGCTGGATCTACGCCATCGCCCATATTCGCGGCGGTTCAGACAAGGGCTGGGGCTGGTTCCTCGACGCGCGGAAGATGACGAAGAAGAACACCTTCACCGACTTCATCGCCTCCGCCGAACACCTGATCGACAAGAAGTACGCCACGGCCGGAAACATTGTCGCTCAGGGCGGATCCGCCGGTGGGCTCTTGATGGGTGCGGTCAACAACATGCGGCCCGACCTGTGGGCCGGGATCATCGGTCAGGTGCCGTTCGTGGACGTGATCAACACCATGAGCGATACCTCCCTGCCGCTGACGCCGCCCGAATGGCCCGAGTGGGGTAACCCGATCGAGGACCCGGCCGCCTACGACTATATGATGAGCTACAGCCCCTACGATCAGGTCGAGCCGAAAGCCTATCCAGCAGTCCTGGCGACAGGCGGCCTGTCCGATCCGCGCGTCACCTACTGGGAGCCGGAGAAGTGGGTCGCCAAGCTGCGACCCGCCACCACCTCGGGCAAGCCCGTGCTGCTGAAGATCAATATGGAGGCCGGTCACGGCGGCGCGGCCGGACGGTTCGACTATCTGAAGGAAGTCGCCCACGACTACGCCTTCGCCGTCTGGGCCATCGACAAGGGCTGGGAGCAGGCGTGAGCGCACTGACGATTCGCGACGCCCGTCCCGACGACATTGCGGCGATCACGGCCATCTATGCCGAAAGCGTCGCAAATGGGCGCGGCACCTTTGAGCTGGAGGCGCCCGACGAGACCGAGATGGCCGCAAGGCTCGCCGCTGTCGAGGCGCTCGGCCTGCCGCGCCTCGTGGTCGAAATCCACGGCGCGGTCGTCGGATACGCCTATGCCGGGCCTTTCCGCACCCGTCAGGCCTATCGCTACATGGTCGAGGACTCCCTCTACGTCGCGCCCTGGGCCAGGGGGCGCGGCGTCGCGGGCGCCCTGCTCGATGCGTTGATCCTTCGGTGCGAAGCGATGGGTCTTCGTCAGATGGTCGCGGTCATCGGTGATGCGGCGAACGTCGGCTCAATCGCCCTGCACCGTACACGCGGCTTCACCCACGCCGGCGTGTTCAAGGCGGCCGGCTGGAAGCACGACGACTGGCGCGACGTGGTGTTCATGCAGCGGGCGCTGGGCGACGGCGGCGCGACAGCGCCCGACGCGCCGGGTCTGCCCCTTGTCGACAAGAAGCCGCTGCGCTGACGCATTGCGGCACCGTGACCCGACGCCTATCCTGACGCCGTGAAGATCGTTCAATCCCTGTTGCTGCTGATCGGCGCCCTGTCGGTGCTGGCGCTCGGCGCGGTCGGCGCCTCGGCGTCGCCGGCGACCGCCGCGCCTTGCCATGAGACGGGCCATGAGACAGGCCAGTCTTCGCCTGACCAGACCCCGAACCATGCGCCCAAGGCCATGAAGGCGATGATCTGCTGCGTCGCCTGCGTCGCGGTACCGACGCTGGACCCCGCGCCGGTTTCCGGTCCGACCCTGTCGCCGTCGCGCATCGCCGCGGTTCCGGCCGCCTTGCCAGTCGGGCAACGGCTGTCGCCCGAACCCGGACCGCCCCGCCTCCTGATCGTCTGACACACCTCGCGCCCCTCGCAGAGCGCACTCCGTCACGATCATCAGAGGAGGCCTTGAATGGCTATCCGTACTCTCGTCGGCGTCTGCGCCGGCGTTTCCCTGCTCGCCCTGGCTCAGGCCGCGGCGGCGCAGGATCACTCGCACCACGCGTCGATCAAGCCCACTGCCGATCCGCACGCAGGTCACGACATGCCCATGTCATCGGCCGAACCGATGACCGATCACGCCAGCATGGGTCACACAATGACCAGCCCCTACGGCCCCTGGCCCATGAGCCGCGACGCCTCCGGCACCGGCTGGCAGCCCGACGCGGGCGAACACGGCGGCATCCACAGCGTCCGTGGGGACTGGACGGTGATGACCCACGCCATGCTGAACCTGGTCTATGACAGCCAGTCTGGGCCGCGCGGCGGCGACAAGACCTTCGTCGCCGGCATGTTGATGACCTCGGCGCGCCGTGACTTCGACGATGGTTCAACGCTGAACCTGCGGGCTATGCTCAGTCCCGACCCGCTGATGGGCAAGTCCGGCTATCCGCTGCTTCTAGCGGCGGGCGAGACGGCGGACGGGGTCAATCCGCTGGTCGATCGACAGCATCCGCACGATCTGTTCATGGAGCTGTCGGCCAGCTATTCGAAGCGCCTGTCTGACAAGGACAGCGTCTATGGCTATATCGGCCTGCCGGGCGAGCCCGCCTTCGGCCCGCCCGCCTTCATGCATCGCCTGAGCGCGATGGACAGTCCCGAGGCGCCGATCACCCACCACTGGCTGGATTCGACCCATATCGTCTTCGGTGTGACCACCCTGGGCTGGGCGCACGACCGCTTCAAGATCGAGACCTCGGCTTTCAAGGGACGCGAGCCGGATGAGGAGCGCTGGGGCATCGATTCGCCACGGCTGGACAGTTGGTCCGTTCGCGCCGCCTGGAATCCGAGCGACGACTGGTCGCTGCAGGTCTCCTACGCCGATGTCTCCGCGCCGGAACAACTGGAGCCCGACGAGGACGAGACGAAATGGTCGGCCAGCGCCATCCACACCCGCCGTCTGGGCGATGATGGCTGGTGGTCCTCGACCCTGGCCTGGGGTCGCAAGACCAACGACCACGGCGAATCGAAAGACGGCTGGTTGCTGGAATCGGCGATCCATCCCAACGACCGCTGGACGGTCTTCGCCCGCGCCGAGCGGATCGAGACGGATGAACTGGTTCCCGGCGTCGGCGGCGGCCACGGCCCGCTTTATACGGTAGGCAAGGCCTCAGTCGGAGCTGTCCGCGACTGGCGGATCGCCGAACACGTCCGTTTCGGTCTCGGCGGTCTTTATGCCATGAACCGCGTGCCGACGGCGTTGGAGCCGCGTTACGGCGGCGATCCCGACGGGGCGATGCTCTTCGTGCGGCTGAAGATCGACTAATCTAGCTCAAGGCCTGTCCGGCTTCGGCCGGGCGGGCCGGCGGCTGGTCCAGAAGCCGTAGCGCTTCATAGCCGACCAGGACCACGCCGAGCACGAGCATCAGCGCTCCGGCGATCAGCACCAGGCGTACGTGCCGGTGCAGGTGATAAAGCAACTCGCCGATCATCGACGGTCCCGCCGCATTCGGATCGTGCCAATTCGATCCGTTCCGGACAGCCTACTGCAAAACGCGGACCCGATGGAGTCTGTGAGAACCGCGTTCCGTCAGACCAGGCGGCTCTGCACCACGGCCGCGCCGATGAAGCTGGCGAACAGCGGGTGCGGCGCGAACGGACGGCTCTTCAGCTCGGGGTGATACTGAACGCCGATGAACCAGGGATGGTCCGGGCGTTCGACGGTTTCGGGCAGGACGCCGTCAGGCGAGAGACCGGCGAAGACCAGCCCGCCCTTCTGCTCGATCGCCTCGCGATAGTTGATGTTGACCTCGTAGCGGTGGCGGTGACGCTCGCTGATCGCGGTCGAGCCGTAGATTTCGGCGATCTTGGACCCGGCTGTCAGAGTCGAATCATAGGCGCCCAGCCGCATGGTGCCGCCCAGGTCGCCGCCCTGCTGACGCAGGACGCGTTGGTTGCCTTGGGTCCATTCGGTCATCAGGCCGACGACTGGCTCGGCGGTCGGGCCGAACTCGGTGGACGAGGCCTTGGGATAGCCGGCCAGGTTCCGCGCCGCCTCGATCACCGCCATCTGCATGCCGAAGCAGATGCCGAAATAAGGGATGTTGCGCTCACGGGCGAAGCGGGCCGCCTCGATCTTGCCCTCTGAACCGCGCTCGCCGAAGCCGCCGGGCACCAGGACGGCGTGCGCACCCTGAAGACGCTCCTCGCAGGCTTCGGGATCGCCTTCGAAGGTGTCGGCCTCGACCCAGTCGATGTTGACCTTGACGTTGTTCGCCACGCCCCCGTGATGCAGGGCCTCGATCAGGGACTTATAGGCGTCCTTGAGGACGGTGTATTTGCCGACCACGGCGATGGTCACCTCGCCGTCGGGCTGCAGGCGGCGACGCGCGATCTCTTGCCAGCCGGTCAGATCCGGCTCGGGCGCGTCGTTTAGGCCGAAGTGCGCCAGCACTTCGCGGTCCAGACCCTCGCGGTGATAGTCCAGCGGCACGGCATAGATGTCGGCGGAGTCCATCGCCTGGATGACGCCGCTTTCGCGCACGTTGCAGAACTGGCCGATCTTGCGCTTTTCCTCAGCCGGGATCGGCTGCTCGCAGCGGCACAGCAGGATGTCCGGCTGAATGCCAATGGAACGCAGTTCCTTGACCGAGTGCTGGGTCGGCTTGGTCTTCATCTCGCCGGCCGTCTTGATAAACGGCAGCAGCGTCAGATGGACGAAGCAGCTCTGGCCGCGCGGCAGGTCCTGGCCCAACTGCCGGATCGCCTCGAAGAAGGGCAGGCCCTCGATGTCGCCGACCGTGCCGCCGATCTCGACCAGAACGAAGTCGACGTCTTCGCCCGCGTCGGTCAGGGCGGGCGTCAGGCAGAAGGATTTGATCTGGTCGGTCACGTGCGGAATGACCTGGACGGTGGCGCCCAGATAGTCGCCGCGACGCTCTTTCTCCAGAATTGTCGAATAGATGCGGCCGGTCGTAATGTTGTCGGACTTGGCCGCCGATACGCCTGTGAACCGCTCGTAGTGGCCCAGGTCCAGGTCGGTCTCGGCGCCGTCGTCGGTCACGAAGACCTCGCCGTGCTGATACGGGCTCATCGTGCCCGGATCGACATTCAGATAGGGGTCGAGCTTACGCAGGCGGACCTTGTATCCGCGCGCCTGCAAAAGAGCGCCGAGAGCGGCGGAGGCGAGGCCTTTTCCTAGCGAGGAAACCACGCCGCCGGTGATGAACACATAGCGAGCCATGGGGGGACACCTTACTCCATGATTCGCGGCTCGGTCATGCCGCCGTCGAATCGAACTGTTGATCAAAAGAAGAAAGCGCGCCCTGCGGCGCGCTTTCGGAAACTCGGGTCTCTGTCGGAGCCCTATTGGGCGGGCTGTTGAGCCGGCGCCGGAGCGGTGGAGGCCGACGGCAGGCTGGCTTCCAGATCATCCAGCGAGGGCGTCGTCGGTTTGGCCGGCGCAGCGGGCTGCTGCTGGGCGGGTTGCTGCGTCTGGGTCTGCGGCGTCGTGGCCAGCGAACCCACAGCGTCGGCGTCGATGCCGGACACCGAGGCGCGGTCCATATTGCCGACGACCGTCAGAATAATCGTCAGGGCGAACAGCGCGGCCGCCAGCCACCAGGTGGTGACGGTCAGAAGATTGCCTGCGCCGCGTGCGGTCATGAAGCCCGACGGACCGCCGCCCATGCCCAGGGCGCCGCCCTCGGACTTCTGAAGCAGCACGATGCCCGTCAGCGCGATGGCGACGATGATGATGGCGACGAGCAGGATGGTCTGGAGCATGGCGTCATTCATGTGGGCGCGGATCTGCGCCGATCAAGCGGCGGCCTCTATCATCGAAGCGCGCCCGGGGCAAACGTCACGCGGCGGCGTTGACGATCGGCATGAAGTCCTCGGCCTTCAAGGACGCGCCGCCGACCAGCGCGCCGCCGACTTCCGGCGTAGCCAGAATGTCGCGCGCATTGTCCGGTTTGACCGAACCGCCATACAGAATGGGCGCGGTGCGAGCGCCTTCTCCCAGCTTTGCGACGATGGCGGCGCGCACGGCGGCATGGACCTCGGCGATCTGATCCAGAGTGGGGGTCAGGCCCGTCCCGATGGCCCAAACGGGTTCATAGGCCACCGCGAAGTCGCGCTCGGCCAAGCTGGACGGCAGCGAGCCCGCGACCTGGCCCGACACCACGGCGATGGCGTCGCCCGCTTCCCGCTGCTGCAAGGTTTCACCGACGCACACGATGGGCTCCAGTCCGGCAGCGATGGCGGCCTCGACCTTGGCGGCGACGTCCGCATCGGTCTCGCCGAAAGCCGAGCGGCGTTCGGAATGCCCCAGAATCACCACGGTCGCGCCGGCGTCGACCAGCATTTCGGCCGAGACAGAGCCGGTAAAGGCGCCGGCGGGCTTCTCGTGGCAGTCCTGACCGCCCACCGCCACGTCGCTGCCCGCCAGGGCGGACCTCATACGCTCGATCAGCGTCGCCGGCGGGCACAGCACCACACGGCATCCTTGGCCCGTCGTTCCGACGGCGTCCCTGATCGCCTCAGCCTGCGCCAAGGCGCTCGAAACGCCGTTCATCTTCCAATTGCCGACGATCATCTTCACGGATTGTTTCATGGCCGCCTGTCTAGAAGGCGAAAACCGCCAAGCCAAGAGGCACCGCCGCAATCCGGACACGAAGCCATCCTTGCAGCGGCGGCCCCGCCCCGACTATACGCGACGATTGACGCCAATATCGGCCAGTCCCGGGTTTTCGAATGCTCACCGCCTTCCGCGCCTTCTCTCGATCCAAATGGGCGGCCGCCCTACTCGTCCTGATCGCGATCAGCTTTGTGATCGTCGGCGCGCGGATGGACGTCTTCTCCAACCTGGGACCGAAACACGTCATCGACGCGGGCGACCGCTCGATGAACGAAGTCGAGTTCCGCACCGCTTTCGATCAGGTGCGTGAACGGCTGCAGCAGCAGGTCGGCCGTCCCCTGACGAACCAGGAGCTGGTTGCGGAAAATATTCACGTCCGCTTCCTGACCGAGCAGACGCAGCAACTGGGCTTCCTGAACTGGGCCTACAAGGCGGGCATTCGCCCGGGCAAGGAGCTGATCGTCAAGCAGATCCGCCAGATCCCGGCCTTCTTCAACTCGGTCACCGGCCAGTTCGACCAGCAGGCCTATGAGGCGGCTCTTGCACAGCAGAACCTGACGCCCGCCATGCTGGAGCAGGACCTGCGCGACCAATACGCGACGGAGCATTTCGGCGCCGCCGTCTTCGCCGGCGCTCGCGTGCCGCGCATCTATGGCGCGCTGCTGGCCGGTTCCGCCTTCGAAAGCCGCGACGGTCGTTGGTTCGAGGTGACCCCGGCGATGGCCGGTCAGATCCCCGCCCCGACCGACGCCCAGTTGAACGCCTTCATCCAGGAGAACGCCGACCGCCTGCGCGCGCCCGAATTCCGCATGGTGTCGGTGGTTCTGTTCACGCCTGAGGCTTCGGCCAATGCGCCGATCTCGGAAGACCGCATCCGCGAGCGCTTCGAGTTCAAGAAGGACACGCTGAGCAAGCCCGAGACGCGCTCGTTCGTCACCCTGACCGCGCCGAACCGCGAGACGGCCCAGAAGATCGCCGCCGCCCTGCGCGCGGGCCAATCGCCCGCCGACGTCGGCCGCGCCAACAACATCACCCCGGCCGCCTTCAACGAGACCCCCCGCTCGGCCATCGGCGACGCCGCGACCGCAGCCGCCGTCTTCGGCCTGCAAGCCAATCAGGTGTCCAACCCGGTCCAGGCCGGTGTCGGCTTCGCCGTCGCCAAGGTCACGGCGGTTCAACCCGCCGCGCCCGCCACGCTGGACAGCGCTCGCGAAGAGCTGATCCAGGAACTGCGCGCCGAGGACGTGAAGTCCCAGACCTACGCCAAGGTCGAGAAATATGAAGCCGCCCGCACCGCCGGCAAGAACCTGGCTGACGCGGCGCGTGAAGCCGGCGGTCGCGTCGTCGATCTGCCGCCCTTCACCAAGGACGGCAAACTGCCGAACGGTCAGGCGCTGAACGCCCCGCCGCAAATCTTCGAGACGGCCTGGAGCCTGACCAAGGGCGGCGAAAGCGACGTCATCGACGCCGGTCAGGGCCAGTATTTCGCCGTGCGCGTCAACGACATCCGCCCGTCGGCCCTGCCGACCCTGGCCGAGGTGCGTGAGCCCCTGGCCGCTCAATGGATCCAGCGTGAGACCATGCGTCGCCTGTCGGCCAAGGCCGAAGAGCTGACGACCCGCGTGCGCAATGGCGAGGACATCGCTGCGGTCGCCCGCTCGATCAATGCGCCGCTGACCGTGCGCACCGGCGTCATCCGCAATCAGCAAACCCAGGAAGCCCTCGGTCAGGGCGTGCTTCAAGGGCTGTTCGGCCAATCCAAGGGCCAGGCCTTCTCGCAGCCGGCGTCGCAGACCGCCTATGTGGTCGGCCGCGTCGACAACGTCCGCGCCGCCAATCCGGCCGTAGCCGGTCCGCTGGCCGAGCAGGTCCGCCCGCGCCTGACCCAGGAGTTGGTGCAGGCCATGGTCGAATCGTCGGTCTCGGCGGGCGCCCAGCGCTCCAAGGCCAAGAACGACCCGGCCCAGGCGCTGTCGGCCCTGGGTCTGTCGGGTGGCGCAACGCCCGCCGCACCGGCGCAATGACCGACGACGCTTCGCGCGACATTACGTTCGACGCCTTCGCCGCCGGCCTTTCGGCCGGTCGGCCCCAGGTCCTGGTTCGACGAATCATCGACGATCTGGAAACCCCGGTCTCGGCCTATCTGAAGCTGGGACGCGATCGGCCGTACGCCTGTCTGCTGGAATCGGTCGAGGGCGGCGCGGTCAAGGGTCGCTACTCCATCCTCACGCTGGATCCTGATGTGGTCTGGCGTTGTCGCTCCAACGCGGCGGAACTGTCGCGCGGCTCAGCCATAGCGGAAGGTCGCTTTACGGCCGAACCGCTGGCGGCGCTGCAATCCCTGCGCGCGCTGATCGCGGCGTCGAAGTTCGATCTGCCGGAGGGATTGCCTCCGATGGCCGCTGGCCTCTTCGGCGTCTTCGGCTATGACATGGTGCGACTGCTGGAGCCGTTGGGCGCGCCAAACCCCGATCCGCTTGATCTGCCCGACGCCGTGCTGACACGGCCGTCGCTGGTAGCCATCTTCGATTCGGTTCGCCACGAGATCGTTCTGGTGTCGGCCGCCTATCCCGACGCGGGCATCGCCTCCGAAGAGGCGTTCGACGCCGCGACGGCGCGGCTGGACGCGTTCGAGACGGCCTTGCGCGAGCCTCTGCCCATCCGCGCCGCCCCGCAGCAAACGCCGGCTCCCGTCTTCACCTCGCCGGTGGACGAGCCGGCCTTCGGCGAGATGGTCGCCAGGGCCAAGGACTACATCGGCGCCGGCGACATCTTCCAAGTCGTGCTCAGCCACCGCTTTTCGGCGTCTTGGACTGACGATCCCTTCGCCTTCTATCGCTCGCTGCGTCGCCAGAACCCGTCGCCCTATCTGTTCTATCTGAACTTCGAAGGCTTCCAGCTCGCCGGCTCCAGCCCCGAGATCCTGGTTCGGCTGAAGGACGGCGAGGTCACGATCCGGCCGCTGGCCGGCACTCGCATGCGCGGCGCGACGCCAGAAGCGGACAAGGCGCTGGAAGTCGAACTGCTCGCTGATCCAAAAGAGCTTGCCGAGCATCTGATGCTGCTGGACCTGGGCCGCAACGATGTGGGGCGCGTCGCGGCACCCGGCACGGTTGAAGTCACCGAGAGCTTCGTCGTCGAGCGCTACAGCCAGGTCATGCACATCGTTTCCAACGTGCGCGGCAAGGCTGACCCCAGGCTGGATGCGGTGGACACGCTGCTGGCCGCCCTGCCCGCCGGGACCCTGTCGGGCGCGCCCAAGGTTCGGGCGATGGAGATCATCGACGAACTGGAAAGCGAAAAGCGCGGCGTCGGTTATGGCGGCGGCGTCGGCTATATTTCGGCCGGCGGCGAAGCGGATATCTGCATCACCCTGCGCACCGCCCTGTTCGCCAACGATCGGATCTTCGTTCAGGCCGGGGCCGGCGTCGTCGCCGACAGCGATCCTGCGGCCGAATATGCCGAGACCCAGCACAAGGCGCGGGCGCCAATGCGGGCGGCGGAAGACGCCTGGCGCTTTCGCACCGGCAATCGCTAGCGCGAAATCGTCATTACCGGGTCGTTGAACTGCACGCCCGGCCCGATGACCACGACGCCAGCCATCAAAACCGCCGCAGTCGCTGCGAGCGCGGCTGCGCCAAGCGCGGCGACGGGGTTGGGCTTGGTTTCGACCACGACCAGCTTCGCCTTTGCGGCGGCAATCTTGGCGGCGATGTCTTTTTCAGCGGCGAGTTTCACCCGCCCAGTCCTAGTCCCGCCGAGTTAAAATGCGCTTTAAGGCCGCGCCCGCTTGGCGCGGACGCGCGTCGCGCCTAGAAGCCAAGCCATGATCCTCGTCGTCGATAACTACGACAGCTTCACCTACAATCTCGTCCACTACCTCGCGGAGTTGGGCGCGCCGACGCATGTGGTGCGCAACGACGACCTGACGGTGGACGAGGCGTGGGCGCTGAACCCCGCCGCCGTTCTGCTGTCGCCCGGCCCGTGCGCGCCCGATCAGGCGGGCATCTGCCTGCCGTTGATCACGACCGCGCCAGAGTCCATGCCGATCCTGGGCGTGTGCCTGGGTCATCAGGCCATCGGCCAGGCTTTCGGCGGCGACGTCATCCGCGCCAAGACCCTGATGCACGGCAAGACCTCGCCGATCCTGCATGAGGGCCAGAGCGTTTTCGCCGACCTGCCCTCGCCCTTCATCGCCACACGCTATCACTCGCTGGCGGTCAAGCGCGAAACCCTGCCCGACGACCTGGAGGTCACCGCCTGGACCGCCGACGGCGAGATCATGGGTTTGCAACATCGTACGCGCCCGATCCACGGCGTGCAGTTCCACCCGGAATCCATCGCCACCGAACATGGTCACGACATGCTGGCCAACTTCCTTGAGATCGCCGGCGTAAAGCGCCTCGCGGCCGCCTGACCGTGGGCGACGGGTTCAAGCCGATCCTCGCCCGACTGGTCGAGGGCCATCCCCTGACGTCCCAGCAGGCGCACGACTTCTTCGCCGCCTGCCTGCGCGGCGAGCCGACCCCGTCGCAGGTCGCCGCCGCCGTCACCGCCATGCGGATGCGCGGCGAGACCGTGGACGAGATCGCCGCCTTCGCGGGCGCCATGCGTGAAGCCGCCCTGACGCTGGATCATCCCTACGAGGTGATCGACACCTGCGGCACCGGGGGCGACGGTCAGCACACCTACAATATCTCGACCGCCGCCGCCTTGGTTCTGGCTGGCGCCGGTCTGAAGGTCGCCAAGCATGGCAATCGGGCGATGTCATCGAAATCAGGATCTTCCGACGTCTTGTCGATCCTCGGCGTGAACCTGATGGCGTCGCAGGCGCAGCAGAAGAAGGCGTTGGACGAGGCCGGTATCTGCTTCCTGTTCGCGCCTGCATATCACGGGGCGATGCGTCATGTCGGGCCGGTGCGAGCCGAGATCGGTTTCCGGACTGTTTTCAATCTTCTGGGACCGCTTTCCAATCCAGCGTCTGCAAGGCGACAGGTGATGGGCGTCTATGACCCGCGTCTGCTGGAGCCGCTGGCCGAGGTGCTGGGCCGGCTTGGCGCCATTCGGGCCTGGACCGTTCACGGCCAAGGCCTGGACGAACTGGCGACTTCCGGCCCCACGGACGTCGCCGAATGGAGGGATGGCGCGGTTCGTCGCTTCCAGGTCACGCCCGAGGACGCCGGCTTGCCGCGCGCCTCTATCGCAGACATTCGCGGCGGCGACGCCGAGGAGAACGCCGTCGCCCTGCGCGCGCTTCTGGCCGGCGCGGCCGGACCCTACCGCGACATCGTGCTGCTGAACGCCGCTGCCGCCCTCGTTGTGTCCGATCGCGCGACCGATCTGGCCGACGGCGCCGCGCTCGCCGCTGCCGCAATCGACGACGGTCGAGCCGCCGAGGCGCTGGGTCGCCTGGCCCGCATCACCTCCACGCCGCTGGAAAGCGAAGAGCCCGCATGACCGACGTTCTGGACCGTATCGCTGCCTACAAGCGCGAGGACGTCGCCGCCCGCAAGGCTGCGACCTCACAGGACGCGATCGAAGCCCTGGCCCGCGCCGCATCGGCCCCGCGCGGCTTTCGCGCCGCCCTGGAGCGGGTCGGAGAGGAAACCGGTCGTCCCGCCCTGATCGCCGAGATCAAGAAGGCCAGCCCGTCCAAGGGCCTCATCCGGCCCGATTTCGATCCGCCGGCCCTGGCCCGCGCCTATGAGGCCGGCGGTGCGGCCTGTCTGTCGGTGCTGACCGATGGCCCCAGCTTCCGGGGCGACGACGGCTATCTGGGCCAGGCCCGCGAGGCCGTCGCCCTGCCCTGCCTGCGCAAGGATTTTCTGGTCGATCCCTGGCAGGTCGCCGAAAGCCGCGCCCTGGGCGCCGACTGTATCCTGATCATCCTCGCCATGATCGACGACACCTTGGCGGATGAACTGCTGTCGGAAGCCGAACGCTTGGGCATGGACGCGCTGATCGAGACGCATGACGAGGAAGAAATGGCGCGCGCCTGCGCCCTCGGCGGCGATCTTGTTGGGGTCAATAATCGCTCTCTACGCACCTTCGAGGTCGATCTGGAAACCACGGAGCGGCTGTCGATGCTCAGCCCCGTGCGCGCTCTGCTGGTCGCAGAGAGCGGCATCTTCACGCCCGACGACGTGGCGCGGGTTTCGGCTGCGCACGCTCAGGCGATCCTGGTCGGCGAGAGTCTGATGCGCCAGGACGACGTCGAAGCCGCAACACGCCGACTGCTCGCGGCCTGAACGTTCCGGCGCCGTCCCAGCGCCGCCGTTAAGTTGACATTAGCAAGGAACACTTACAGAACATCGACAAATGTTCACGGCCCGTTCCGATTCGTCGGCGGGCGCATGAGGGCCTGGCGATGCTCACGCGCAAACAGCACGAACTGCTGATGTTCATCCACGAACGCATCCAGGAGACCGGCGTCTCCCCTTCGTTCGACGAGATGAAGGAGGCGCTCGATCTGGCCTCCAAGTCTGGCATTCACCGGCTGATCACAGCGCTGGAGGAACGCGGCTTCATCCGCCGTCTCGCTCACCGCGCCCGCGCGTTGGAAGTCACGAAGCTGCCCGAACAGGCGACGGCCGGTGCGCCGCGCGGTCGCGCCGGGTTCAAGCCCGACGTCATCGAGGGCGGCGGCGGTGTTCGCGCTTCGGCGCCGCTCGCGGCCAACGACACCCGCGAGTTGCCGCTGATGGGCAAGATCGCCGCCGGCACGCCGATCGATGCGATCGAGCATGAAACCGCCCGCTACCCGGTCCCGGAATCCATGCTGGGTTCGGGCGAGCACTATCTGTTGGAGATCGAGGGCGACTCCATGATCGAGGCGGGCATCCTGAACGGCGACATGGTGGTGATCAAATCGACCGACAACGCCGCCTCCGGAGAAATCGTGGTGGCTCTGGTGGAAGGCGAGCAGGCGACGCTGAAGCGCCTTCGCAAGAAGGGGGCCTCGATCGCGCTGGAACCCGCCAACCGCAACTACGAGACCAAGATCTACGGCTCGGATCAGGTCGCGGTCCAAGGCAAGCTGGTCGGCCTTATGCGCCGCTATCACTGACGTCCGGATCGGACTGACGCGCCCAGGGGCGGTCGCCGCGAACGTCGGCCGTCCACACCGCGCGCCATCGATTCGGCTCGCCCGAACGGACGCGCCACAACTTTACTGCCCCGCCTCGCGCAAAATCCACCCCGTCCAGGACAAGGCGATCCTGACAGGCGCTTGGAATTGAGGTGACGACAGCGCGGACGCTGACGACGGGCGCTGCGCGGCATAAAGTCTCCATCTGATCTGAGCTCGGCGACTTCCGCCCCCACCAGATTGCAACGGGCCCGGCCTCATCGGCTTCCGGTCGACAGGAAAAGCGGTCGCAGACCCAGCCTGTCTCCGAGCGATCCGTCATGGCCAGCCCCCGTCGTCGCGACCAGAGATCCACCGCAAATTCACGCACGCCAGGCCGTATGACGACGGCCGCCCAGTCACGGTGAAAGGCGGCGTTTGTTCCGCCATCGCCAATCCAGAGGTTCGGCGTCGGCGCACGCGGCCAGATCAGGACGGCGGCTGCGAAGGGCAGTCCCATCCATCGCAGGCGGCCCTGCCACAGACAGACAAACAGCACGCCCAGAAAGGCGATCGGCAGGACATAGTTCGGCGCGCTGGCGACCGTTCTGACCGCCCCAGGCAACCCCGCCGTCCAGGCGCCGATCGCCAGCATCAGATCCACGCCCCATCCCGCGACCGCTAGGAACGGTCCCCCCAGCCCCAAGGGCTCAAGCGCTGCGCCCAAGGCAAGCGCCGGCATCAGGATGAAGTCCGCCACGGGCGACGTGCCGAGATTGGCCAGCAGTCCGTACATGGCGGTGCGGTTGAAATGTTGCATGGCGAAAGGTCCCGTCGCCAATCCTGCGACGACGCTGGCCGCCACAGCCGCCGTCAGCCACCCGCCCAGCCGTTGGACTGCCAGGATCGGCCAAGGCGCGGATATTTCGCGCGGGCGCTTCGGCCAGGCCTCGACCAAGGCGACCAAGGCCGCCGTCGCCGCGAACGACATCTGGAAACCCGGCGTGACGATGGCTTCAGGCTGGATCGCCAGAACGATGAAGGCCGCCACAGCCAGGCCATGCATCGTGACCGCCTGTCGCTCCAGCAGGATGGCTAGAAACGCGATGGAGGCGGTGATCGCCGCCCGCTCGGCCGGCGGCGGCGCGCCCGACACCACCAGATAAACCCCGACCGCCGTGAGGCCCGCCAAGGCCGCGACCTTCTTGCCGTGAACCCGCAGGGCCAGCCAGGGCCAGGCCGCCACGCCCAGCCGCACGGCGAAAAAGACGAAACCGCCGACTATGGCCATATGCAGCCCTGACACCGACAGGATGTGCGCCAGGCCGGAATCGCGCATCACGTCCATGTCCTCCTGACTAATCCAGGTTTCATGGCTGGTGGTCATGGCGGCGGCGATCCCGCCGGTCCGTTCGCCGAGCCTTGCCACGATCCGCTCGGCCAGTGCGAAACGGGCTCCGTTGACCGCCATTTCAAGTCGAAGCCGCCACGGCGGAGGGGCAAGCTCGGCTCCACGCGTTTCGCCCAAGGCGAACGCCACGCCTCCCATGCCCTGGAAGAAGGCGTTCCGGCCGAAGTCGTAGGCGCCAGGGCTGGCCGGCGCAGGCGGCGGATTCAGAATGCCAAACAAGCGGATCGCCTCGCCGGGTCGCGGCGGCTCGCCCCGCACCGTCGCCCGCAAGCGCACCGGCGTCTGCTCGGGCGTCAGTCCGCGGATCCAGACCGGCGCAATCACGACCCGCGCGCCTCGCTGCCCCGGGCTGTCGACATCAACGACCCAGGCTTCGATCACGGTCGGTTCGCTGAGCACGGGCGCGATCGGCGCGGCGACGGCTTCGGTGCGCACCTTGGCCGCCGCCAGCCCACCTGACGCGCAGGCCACCATCAACAGCAGCCAGGTCAGACGCCGCGACCCGCCGCGCCGGCGCGCCACCACCCAAAGCCCAAAGGCCAAGGCGGCGCCCAGCAACAAGGGCCACAAGACCGGCTCGACTCGCAGGGCGAAATAGACGCCGCCGCCCACGCCGAATGCGACCGGCGCCCATAGCCGCCATCTCAGGGTCTGGGCGGCGACTTCGGCGTGCAGCCAAGCGCGCAATCGCGCAGCGGGGGTAGGTTTTGCCGCATCGGGGCGTATAAGGGCGTCGCTTACGGACCCCTCCCCCATGACCTCACCTTCCTCGACTGTCGTCACCCGCTTCGCCCCCTCGCCGACAGGCTATCTGCATATCGGCGGGGCGAGAACCGCTTTATTCAACTGGCTATACGCCAAAAGACACGCTGGACGTTTCCTGATCCGCGTCGAGGATACCGACCGCGAACGCTCGACCGATGAGGCGGTGAAGGCCATTTTCGACGGCTTGAGCTGGCTGGAGCTGTTCGCCGACGACGAGCCGATGTTCCAGTTCAGCCGGGCCGACCGCCACCGCGAGGTGGTCGATCAACTGCTCGAAACCGGCCACGCCTACCGCGACTTCACCTCGGCCGAGGAGACCGGTCGTCTGCGCGATGAGGCCAAGGCGGAGAAGCGCACTTTCGAATCGCCCTGGCGCGACCGCGAGCCGACCGTAGATGATCTGGCCTCGCCGCACGTCGTGCGCTTCCGCCGGCCAAAGGCGACGACGGTCACGGTGGCCGATGAGGTCCAGGGTGATGTGAACTGGTCGACCGACGACCTGGACGATCTGGTGCTGCTGCGTTCGGACGGCGCGCCGACCTATAATCTCGCCGTCGTTGTGGACGACCACGACATGGGCGTGACCCACGTCATTCGCGGCGACGACCATCTGAACAACGCCGCGCGCCAGAGCCTGATCTACGATGCGTTGGGCTGGACGCGTCCGACCTTCGCCCACATCCCCCTGATCCACGGACCGGACGGCGCCAAGCTGTCGAAGCGTCACGGCGCCCAGGCGGTGCATGAATACGCCGAGATGGGCTACTTGCCCGAGGCCATGCGCAACTATCTGGCTCGCCTGGGGTGGGCGCACGGCGACGACGAACTGTTCAGCGACGCTCAGGCCATCGAATGGTTCGATCTCGCCGGCATCGGCAAGGCGCCCGCCCGCTTGGACTTCGACAAACTGGCCCACGTCAATTCGCACTGGCTGCGTCTCGCTGACGATGAACGGCTCGCCAAGCTGACGCTGGATGCGCATCTGCAGAAGGGTCACGCCCTGGCGGAGGCGGATGAAGCCCGCCTCCAGCGCGCCATGCCTTTCGTCAAGGACCGGGCCAAGACGATCCTCGATCTGGCCGACCAAACCGCCTTCGTTCTGAAATCCCGTCCGCTGATACTGGACGACAAGGCGAAGGCGCTGCTGTCCGGTGAGACGCTGGATCGCCTCGCCCGCCTGCGTGAGCGGCTGTCCCTGTTCCAATCCTGGGACGTCTTCGCGCTGGAAGCCGAGCTCAAGGCCTTTGCGGAATCCGAGGGCGTCGGGTTCGGAAAGATCGGCCCGCCAATGCGCTCAGCGCTTACCGCAGGGTCAGCATCACCTGATATTGCACGAACTTTGTCGGCTCTTGGGCGCGACGAAAGTCTCGGGCGCTTGGATGATGCGCTGCAACAGACTAAGTGATCACCCACAAACCAAAAAGCGGCCGACGCCTCCCCGCGCCTGGACGTGTGATGCAAAGGGGCATTCATGACTGAACAAGCCAAACCCGCCGGCTCGGCGACCCTGTCCTTCGAGGACAAGACGATCGAGTTGCCGGTCCTTTCGGGCTCCACCGGCCCGGACGTCATCGACATCCGCAAACTCTATGCGGGAACGGGCGCCTTCACCTTCGATCCCGGCTTCACCTCAACGGCGGCCTGTGAATCGGCGCTGACCTACATCGACGGCGACGCCGGCGTGCTGCTGCACCGCGGCTATCCGATCGACCAGCTGGCGTCGAAGTCGAACTTCGTCGAGGTCTGCCACCTGCTGCTGCACGGCGAACTGCCGACCGCCGCTCAGTACGAGAAGTTCGAGAACAGCATCACCACCCACACGATGCTGCACAGCCAGTTCGATCGCTTCTTCGAAGGCTTCCGCCGCGACGCCCACCCGATGGCGATCATGGTCGGCACTGTCGGCGCCCTGTCGGCCTTTTATCACGACAGCCTGGACATCCACGATCCGATCCAGCGCGACATCTCGGCCATTCGCCTGATCGCCAAGATGCCCACGATCGCGGCCCGTGCCTACAAGTACCACGTCGGCCAGCCGTTCGTGTCGCCGCGCAACGACCTGTCCTACGCCGAAAACTTCCTGCGTATGTGCTTCGCCGTGCCGGCCGAGGACTATCACGTCGATCCGGCCCTGGTTCGCGCCATGGACCGCATCTTCACCCTTCACGCTGACCACGAGCAGAACGCCTCGACCTCGACCGTGCGTCTGGCCGGTTCGTCGGGCGCCAATCCGTTCGCCTGTATCGCCGCCGGCATCGCCTGCCTGTGGGGCCCGTCGCACGGCGGCGCGAACGAAGAGGCGCTGACGATGCTCAAGGAAATCGGCACCCCGGACAAGATCCCGGAGTTCATCCAGGGCGTGAAGGACCGCAAGTACAAACTCATGGGCTTCGGCCATCGCGTGTACAAGAACTACGACCCGCGCGCCAAGGTCATGCAACAGTCGGCCTATGAAGTGCTCGCCGCCACGGGCCGCGAAAACGACCCGCTGTTCCTGGTCGCCAAGGAACTGGAGAAGGTCGCCCTGTCGGACGAATACTTCACCTCGCGCAAGCTGTTCCCGAACGTCGACTTCTATTCGGGCATCACCCTGTCGGCGATGGGCTTCCCGACCACCATGTTCACCGTCCTGTTCGCCCTGGCCCGTACCGTGGGCTGGATCTCGCAGTGGCAGGAAATGATGGCCGACCCGTCGCAGAAGATCGGTCGCCCGCGTCAGCTCTACACGGGCCCGACCCAGCGCGACTATGTGCCGATCGAACAACGCGGCTGATACGCAGGCTAGGATGCAAAACGCCGGGGAGACATCCCCGGCGTTTTTCTTTGTCGTCAGACCAGCTTCAGATCCGCAAACCGGGCAGCCAGGTCATCCAGATCGCGGTGCATATGGGCCACACCGATCGCAGCAGCGCCCAAAGCCACATCGTCCCCTTCGACGGCCATGGACAGGGCCAGGCTTTGGTCGATCGCGCCCATGGGCTGGGCGGCCCTGCCTTGAGACAGCGCTTTGAGTTGCTCCACCGCGCGCTCCGCATCCTGCGACCAAGGATCCAGCCGGGCGCCGGCGCCCTCGGCCTGGAAACCGCGCCCCAGGATGACGATGTCGCTGCGCACGCGCCAGAAGGCGCGCACGAGCGCAGCCCGATCCGCCGTCTCACGTTGCGGACCGGGCAGATCGATGACGTTCTTGGCGGCCTGACCCAACGCATCCAGTCGTCGCTTCAGATCGGCATGACGGCGCGAAATCTCGGACGCATCCTCGGGGGCGGCCTTTGACACCAAGGCCAACAGCACCGCCGCCTCGCCCGCCGCCTCGCGCGCCTGAAGCTTGAAGGACTGCCTGGCATGGCGCGGAAACAGGGCCAGGATCGCCAGAACCCCCACGCCACTGCCGACCAGGATTTCCATCACCCGATCCAGCGCGAGGGACGCCGGTCCTTCCGCGCCCGTCCCGCCGGCGATGACGATGGTCGCCGTTACGGGTGCGACCTTCAGCCAAGGCCGCCCGGTTGCCAAGAAGGCCAGCAGGCCCGCCGAGACAGCGATGCTCAGCGCCATGCTTTCCAGGCCCGGCGGACGAAGGAAGGCGAACACCGCCCCCGCCAGCGCTCCGGTCGCCGTGCCGATGGCCCGGTCGCGCGCAACGGTCAGGACGCCGCCACCGACGCTCGCCTGAATGACGACGATGGCGGAAATCACGCTCCAGTACGGGTGCGGCAGGTTCAGCCAGGTCGCGAGATAGAGCGCAGCCATCGCGCCCACCGCCATCTGAAGCGCGGCGCGGACCTCGGCCGCACGTCGCGGACTGAGCGCCCGCGCCATCGTCAGCTCGCCGACTTCTCGGCGATGACCTTCAGCACCGCGGCGGCAGCCAGTTCGGACGGGTCCGGTCCTCCGCGTCCCATCAGGTCCAATGCCGCCGTCTGGAGACGCGCCTGTACGGCCGCCAGGGCCGGGTCGGCCAGCAGCCGCCCAACCGCCGCCGTCAGAATGGCCGGGGTCGCCTCGTGTTGGATAAACTCGGGCGCGATCCGATCGTCGGCCGCGACATTGAACAGGGTGATGTGTTTGGCGGTCACGAACCGCTTCATCAGCTGATAGCTGAGCCCGTCGATCTTGTAGGCGATGACCATCGGCGCGCCCGCAAGTGCGAGCTCGGTCGATACGGTGCCGCTGGTGGCCAGGGCGACGGTCGCGGCGCGCATGGCGTCATACTTTTCGGCTTCGTCGACCAGATGAACGCGGAAGGGCCAGGCGGCGACGCGGCCCGCAACATCGTGAGCCACCGTCCCTGCGGCGACCACGGCGACTTCGAGGCCGGGGTTCGTGGTCTTCAGCTTTCTGACCGTCGCCTCATAAACGGGGGCCATCCGCGTGATCTCGCTGGGCCGGCTGCCGGGCAAAACCAAGAGAAGCTGCGCGTCGGCCGCGATCCCACGACGTGCGCGGAACGCTGCGCCGTCCGCAGCATCGACGTTTACGTGAAGCGCCGACGACCCGACCACGGTCGTCGGCAGGCCCTCGCGCTCGAACCAGGGCGCATCAAAGCCATAGAGGGCCAGCAGGTGATCGACGGCGCCTGCCAAGGTCTTGGCCCGGCCCGGCCGTGAGGCCCAGACCTGAGGCCCGACGTATTTGATCAGCGGCAGGTCCGGCCGCGCGGCCCGGATCGCCTTGGCCACACGGATCGTGAAGCCCCAACTGTCGATCAGCACAACGGCGTCGGGCTTTTCCCGTTCGGCCAGCGCCGCCGTCTGCTCGACGCGCCGCTTGACCTTGCCATAGGCGCGCAAACCCTCGATCCAACCCAGGATGGACAATTCGGCGATGTCGAACGGGCTAACCACGCCTTCGGCCGCCATTTTGGGCCCGCCGACGCCAACAAAGGCCACATCGTCTCCTAACCGCGCCTTCAACGCCTTGGCCAGGCCGGCGCCCAGCGCATCGCCCGAAGCCTCCGCCGCCACCAGCATGATCTTCAGCGGACGGCTCACCGATCCTCGCCCCACACGAACAGGCCCAGACGGTTCGCCGTCTCGACGATGGCTGCGCGATCGATCAGGATCAAACGTCCGGCCACCCCGCCGATGCCCGCAAGACCCGCCGCCGCCGCCATTTCGACGGTGCGCGGCCCGACCACTGGCATATCGACGCGCAGATCCTGAATGGGCTTGGGCGCCTTGCCGAGCGCGCCCTTGGGGCTATCAACCGCTCCACGCAAGTCGGCGGGCAGGCCAGCGACGCGGGTCAGCATCGCGTCCGTGCCTTCCTGCGCCTCGACCGCGAGGACCAGCCCGTCACAGACCACGGCGCCCTGACCGATATCCAGTTCACCCGATTTTTCGGCGACATGCAGCGCCTTCTTCAGATCGTCTAGCTGCTCCTCGGTCGGCGAGACGGTGCCCAGCGCGCCCGCGCCGAGCGTGTCGCCGCCCAGTATGTCGTCGGCGCCCTCGACGGCGAAGCCTTCGGCCTCGAACACCGACAGGATTTTACGCAGCAGGGCGTCATCCCCCTTGGAGGCGGCGGCGGCGATGCCCGGCAACAGGGTCGCCCCTTTGAAATCAGGCTTGAGCGTCTTGAAATCCGGCCGATTGACGATGCCCGCCAGACACACGGTCGTGCAGCGCTCGGTCTTCAGCGCCTTCAGGATCGCACCGATCTGCGCCATGCCGAATTCGGCGCCGGGCCAGTGCGCCAGATGTTCATCGGCAAACCCGGACAGTCGGATCACGAAAACCGGCCGCCCTAGCGCGTCGCAACGCGCCGCGACGGCCGCCGGCAGATCACCGCCGCCCGCGATCAGACCCAGCTTTCCAGCCACGCTCATTCCGCGTTCGGCAGGCACAGCGGACGCCGCCCGCCGTCGCGGATGAAGGCGATGATCTCCATGATCTCGGGCAGGTCGGCATAGCGTTCCGCCACGCCGTCGATCCGACCGGCGAACTCGCCCTCGCCCTCGAACAGATCGCGATAGGCCGCGAGCAGACGCCGCACCTGATCCTTGCCGTATCCCTTGCGCTTCAACCCGATCAAGTTCAGCCCACGCAGCCGCGCATGATTGCCCCAGGCCGAGCCGTAGGGGATGACGTCGCGCGTCACCGCCGCCAGACCGCCGATGATCCCGCCCCGCCCGACGCGACCGTTCTGGTGCACCGCGCACAGTCCACCCAGGAACACCTTGTCCCCGACCTGAGCATGACCGCCCAGGGTCGCGTTGTTGGCCATGACCACATTGTCGCCGACGACGCAGTCGTGGCCGACGTGAGCGCCGGTCATAAACAGGTTGTTCGAACCCACGACCGTGACGCCCGTCCCCTGCGGCGTGCCCCGATTGAAGGTGCAGTGTTCGCGGATCAGATTGTTCTCGCCGATCTCCAGCCGAACCGTCTCGCCCTTGTAGCCGTTGTGCTGCGGGTCGCCGCCCATGACGGCGAACGGGTGGATGACCGTCCCGGCCCCGACCGTCGTGTCCTGCTGCACCACGACATGGCTGACCAGACGCACATTGTCGCCCAGCACCACATTCGGCCCGACCGTGCACCATGGGCCGACCTGCACCCCCTCGCCCAGGGTCGCCGTCGCGTCGATCAGAGCCGTGGGATGAACGGTCATCAGGCCGCCGGCCCAGGCGCTGGAGTGGGCACAGTCACGACCATGGCCATGAACTCGGCTTCGGCCGCCAGCTTGCCGTCGATGAAGGTCTCGCCCCGGAACTTGTAGGCGTCGCCCCGCGCGCGGATCACCTTGACCTCCATACGGAGCTGGTCGCCGGGCCTCGCGGGCTTTCTGAAGCGAACCCCGTCGATCGACATGAACATGATGACCTTGTCGGCCACGGCGACGTCCAGCGTCTTGGACATCAGCAGGGCGCCGGTCTGTGCCATGGCCTCGACAATCAGCACACCGGGCATGACTGGGTCGATCGGGAAGTGCCCGGGAAAGAAAGGCTCGTTGTGGGTGACGTTCTTGATGCCGACGATCGACGTCGCAGGCACGAACTCTTCGGCCTTGTCCACCAGCAGGAAGGGATAACGGTGCGGCAGCCGCCGCATCACCTCGGCGTAATCGATCTTGCCTTCGACGGCAGTCGTGTCGCTCATCCCTATGATTCCTTCGGAGCCTTCTTCGATGAGGCCTGTTTGGCGAGCCAGACCGTCTCGCGCAAGAACTGTCGGATCGGACGCGCCGGATAACCCGACCAGGTCTCGCCGGCAGGAACATCGGCCAGCACGCCGGCCCCGGCCGCGACGCGCGCGCCCTCGCCGATCGTGATGTGGTCTCCGATCCCCGCCTTGCCGCCGAAGATGACGTTGTCGCCCACGGTCACCGAGCCCGAGATGCCGGTATTGGCGACCAGCAAACAGTTGCGACCGATGACGCAGTTGTGGCCGACCATGACCAGATTATCGATTTTGGTGTTTTCGCCGATGACCGTGTCGTCATAGGCGCCACGGTCGATGCATGAGTTGGCGCCCACCGTCACGCCGTCCTGAAGAATGACGCGGCCGAGTTGGGGAATATCCATTACCCCCGCCGCTGTCCCCGTGGCGCCAAAGCCCGCTTCGCCGATCCGGGCGCCGGCGTACAGCTTCACCCGGTCGCCGATCAGGGCGAAGGCCACGCTGACGTTGGCGCCGATCGCGCAATCACGGCCGATCTGCACGCCAGGCGCGATGACGCTGTTGGCGCCGATGCGGGATCCTCGACCGATGCGGACGCCCTGCCCCAGGATCGCGCCGGGTTCGACCACGACGCTGTCGTCCTCGCACGCCGCGTCGTAGGTGATCGCTTTGTCCAGAAGTATGGGCCGATGCAGCGCCAACGACGCCTTGGCCCAGGCGGCTTGCGGCGTGCGCGAGATGATGACGGCGGCGGACGAAGGCGCGGCGTCCTTGGCCTCAGCCGGCACGATAACGCAGCCGGCCTGTGTCGTCGCCAGCGCGGCGGAGAACTTGCGGTCGCCCAAGAACGCGATCGCGCCCCCGTCCGCAGAGGACAAGGGCGCGACGGAGGCGATCATGCGATCCCCGCCCCGCTCGACCTCGCCGCCGATCTGCGCCGCCAGATCGGCGACGCTAAGGGGCGACAGGGTTTCAAAGAAGCGGGGATCGGGCATCTACGACTTAGTTGGCGGCAGCCGGTTGAGCCTGCGTCTGAGCCGGCACGGCCATACGGTTGAAGCTCAGGGTCGGCAGGGCCGTGTTCAGGCGTTGGATCGCCAGGTCAGTGACATCCATGGCTGGGTTCATCATGAAGACGCTCTCGCGGTCCAGCAGCAGGCCGCAGCCTTTTTCCTGATACAGGGCGGTCAGGATCGGCGAGACGGCCTCAGTGATGGCCTGACGCTGCATGCCCAAGGTGTAGCGCAGTTCGTTTTCACGGGTGGCTTCCAGCTGCTGGGCTTCTTGAGCGCGCTGCTGCAGAGCCTGACGGCGCTGTTGCAGTTGGTCGGCCGGCAGGCTCGAACCCGAGGCTTGCAGTTGCTGGGCGTCCGACTGAATGGACGTGGCGTAGGGTTGCAGTTCGCCCTGAACTTCCTGGGCCAGCTGTTGCATCCGGGCTTCGACAGCCTGACCGGCCGACGACTGGGCCAGCAGACGCGCGTTGTAATAGACGCAGACGCCGGGGATGACCGGGCCGGGGTTGGCGGGCGCGCCGGCCTGTTGCGCCGAAGCGGCGGTGGCGATGAGCGAAGCAGCGGCCGTCGCCGCGATGATCAGAGCTTTCATGGGGTTTCCTCGTGCGGTCGAAAAGCCGCGATTAGAACTGAGTGGAGGTCGAGAAGCGGAAGGATTCCGTCTTGTCGTAATCTTCCTTGGAAAGGACCTTGGAGATGTCGAAGCGGATCGGACCCATCGGCGACTTCCAGTGAATGCTGACGCCAGCCGACGCGCGCAGCGACAGCTCATCGGCGATGTTGGTGTTCACCGTTCCGGTGGATGTCAGCTTGTAGCGGTCGTCCAGCACGCCCAGCGTACCCACATCGGCGAACAGCGAGGTCTTGATGCCGTATTGCTCGGGCAGATAGTTCGGCAGGGTCAGCTCCACCGTGCCGATGGCGTAGAAGTTGCCGCCGAGGGCGTCGGTCGTATTCAGATCGCGCGGCCCCATACCGGCCGTCTCGAAGCCGCGGAAGCTGTTGCCGCCCTTGAAGAAGCGGTCGTTGATGCGGATCGGATCGCCGTTCCAGCCGCTGACGTATCCGGTCGAACCCTGAACGCTGACGACCCAGGCTGGGGTGATGCCATAGTACCAGCTCGCATCAGCCTCGGTCTTCACATAGTTCACGTCGCCGCCCAAACCCGCGAGGTCCTGACGCAGCGAACCGGCCCAGCCGCGTGTCGGACGGATCGGATCGTTGGTGTAGTTGACCTGAAGCGTGTAGCCCGCCGACGAGTTGATGAAGCTGCCGATTTGGTCGCACAGCGCCGAGGATCCCTGGCCCACGCCCGAGCAGAAGCCCGTCGGCACGATGATCTCGTCAGACTTCAGGAAATAGCGCGTGCTGAGCAGCATATTGCCGTTCAGCGGGTAGGACAGACGCAGGCCCGCTCCGGTCGAACGATAGTCGTACGACGAATACTGGCTCAAGTCGTAGCGCGAGTGGAACAGGTCGAAGCCGGCGCGCAGATCGCGTCCCAGAAACTTCGGCTCCGTAAAGCGGAAGTCGACCTGCTGACGCAGCGAGCCCCACTCCAGACGGGCCACGACGTTTTGGCCACGTCCGCGGAAGTTCCGCTCCGAAATACCCAGGTTGACGGTGAAGGAATCCACGGAGCTGAAGCCTGCGCCAACCGACAGTTCGCCAGTCGGCTGTTCCTGGACGTTGACGTTGATGACCGAGCGATCCGGCGCGCTGCCGCGCGTCTCCTCGACCGTAACGTCCTTGAAGAAGCCCAGGGCGCGCAGGTTGTTGCGCGAGCGCTCCATAAGAGCGCGGTTGAAGGCGTCGCCCTCGGTCAGCAGCAGTTCGCGGCGGATCACCGGGTCGATCGTGCGGGTGTTGCCGACCACATTGATGCGATCGATGTAGACCCGCTGGCCCTCGGACACGTTGAAGGTCACATCGACCGTGTCCGTCTCGGGATTGGCCTTATAGGTCGGATTGATCTCGACAAAGGCGTAGCCGGCCGAACCCGCCGCGAACGTCAGGGCGTCGACGGCCTGTTCGATCTTGTCGCTCTCGTACAGCTGGCCTTCTCGGATCGGCACCAGGGCCTTCAGGAAGTCGGCGTTCAGCCGGTCGTTCTGGGTGACGACCTTGATCTCACCGAAGTTGTACTTGTCGCCTTCGTTCAGCGTCAGGGTCAGCTGGAACGCCTGATCGTCCGGCTGTAGCTCGGCGACCGAGGACACCACGCGGAAGTCGTAATAGCCGCGGTTGGTGTAAAACTTCCGCAACTGCTCCTGATCGTATTCCAGGCGGTTGGGGTCATAGTTGTCGTTGTTGGAGAAGAACTTCCACCAGGTCGACTTCTCGGTGACCATCACACCGCGCACGTCACGATCGGAAAACGCCTCGTTGCCCAAGACGTTGATGGCGCTGATCCCGGTCTGCGGGCCTTCGTTGATCTCGAAGATCACATCGACGCGGTTCTGTTCCAGCTGGACCAGCTTCGGCGTCACAGTCGCAGAGATGCGGCCTTGCAGGCGATACAGTTCGACGATGGCGCCGACGTCTTCCTGAACCTTGGCGCGGGTATAGATGCCGCGCGGCGCCAGGGTCACTTCCTTGGTCAGCTTGTCCTTCGACAGCGCCTTGTTTCCCTCGAACACGACCTGGTTGATGATCGGGTTCTCGACGATCTGGACGATCAGATCGCCGTTCTGGATGCCCAGTTGCACATCGGCGAACAGGCCCGTCCGCGACAGGGTGCGCACCGCGACGTCCAGCACCGAGGCATCTACCGCGTCACCAGGACGGATCGGCAGATAAGAAAGGACCGTCGTCTGGTCGATCCGCTGCGCGCCCTGGACGATGATGCGGTTGATCGTGATCGTCTGCGGCGCAGCGATCTCGACACGCGGTTCGGCGGCGCTCGCCGCCGCCTGAGGCGCGGCCGTCGGCGCGGGGGTC
>NZ_DLTK01000108.1:0-46958 GCF_002500885.1 Brevundimonas sp. UBA7838 | reverse complement strand
CCGATCTGCGGGGCCGGGCGGCGCCGACTTGTCGCCGATAACCGTGCCGTCGGCGCGGTCCAGGGCCGCCACCTCAATCTCGACTCCGCGGCTTTCGCCCAGGTCGATGGCGTCGTGCTGGACCAGCGCGCCGCCCAGCTTGCGCGCCACGTCCCACGACGCGCGGCGATAGCGCAGGGCCGGGGCCGTCTTGTCGTTGGGGTCGTGGTCGTAGAGGCCGTCCACATCCTTGACCAGCCGCACCTTCTTCAGCCCCAGCTCAGCGGCCAGGAAAACCGCCGTCAGGTCCGATCCGCCCCGTCCCAGCAGGGCCACCTTGCCGTCCGGCCGCACCGCGCCGAACCCGGGCACAACCACCACCTCGTGCCGGTCCAGCGCCTGTTTCAGATGGTCGGGTCGCAGACCGCAGGGGCGCGAATGCTCCGGCTCACCCTCCGCCACGATGCCCAGTTCGCGGACCGACAGGGCGCAGGCGTCCAGGCCGATCCGGTCGCAGGCGATGGCCACCAGGGCCGCCGACTTTTCCTCGCCCAGGGCCACATAGCCCGGCAGCAGGTCGTTGGAATGGGCCAGGCCCAGCGCCCGCGCCTCGCCCAGCAACCGGTCCGTCGCCCCGCCGAAGGCCGAGACCACCGCCACCACCTTTCGGCCAGCCCGCACATGGCCATAGACGGCCGAGGCGACCAGCGGCGCCTCCGCCGGGCTGCGCAGGATGGACGAGCCGAACTTCAGCACCACGACCTCTGGTGCAGGCTGACTGCTGGGGTCGAGGCTTTCGGATTTTTCTACGACGGCGAGTTGGGCGGACATCGGGTTCTCGGGAAAGGTCGGGATGGGGTGGGGTGAAAAGAAAAACCCCGCCTGGCGGACCGGGCGGGGTTCGGGTTCTGCGGTTGCCGGGGTTCGGCGCGCTAAACTCGTCCCGCCCGTTCGGGCATGGTGGTGGTGCCGGTGGTACCGCCGATAATCGTGCCGCCGAGGATCATGCCGAAACGCGTCGCGGCGAGGCCGGAGACGGTCGAAACTTCGGCGATGAGCGAGCGCTGTGGCACAGGGCAAGGTCCGGTTGAAATCTGAGCCTAGGGTGATCGAGCGACCCCCGCCCTGTCAAGTTGGATTGGATGATTTTTTCACGGCACGTCGGTTATCGTGTGTTTTCACCCCCATCGAGTCGGCCCAAGCCGTCAATGAGGTTGAATTTTTCGCTTGACCGGCGCCGCCTCGATCATCAACGTAAAGTCACTCATCAAGACCAGCCGAGGGATTAGGCCCTTTGACGCTGGGGCAACCATCGGGTCTCACAGCTCGAAACGGTGCCAACTCCTGCGGGGTCCTTCGGGGTCGCGAGAGATGAGTGGAGCATCGACGAGACGACGCTCCACGCTCTGTCACCGCATCGAGACTTGCTGAGCGAGAACGATGCGGAACGACGATGACACTGGCCGAAACCACCCTGCTCGAAGACCCCGACTGTCGCCGCGCGACAGCCCTTACCCCTGTCCGCGAACCGACGCGTGAGCGCGGCGGCGCCCGCGACGTCATCGTTCCCATTCCCGCCGACTTCCGCCTCGCCTCGGGCGAAAAGCTGAACCAGCCCAATATCGTCGGACGTCTGCATGGCCGGATCGGCGCCCCCGTCGTGGTGGTCGCCGGCGGCATCTCGGCCGGACGCTTCGTCCACCGAACAGAAACCAACGGCCTGGGCTGGTGGTCGGGCGCCGTGTCGGTGCGCGGGCCCATCGATCTGAGCCGGCTTCAGGTCTTGGCCGTCGATTTCGCCCCCGGCGCCGAGTTCCTGGACAAGCCCGTCACCATCACCACCCAGGATCAGGCCCGCCTGCTGGCCCTGGTGCTGAACCATCTGAAGATCGAGCGCGCCGCCGCCTTCGTCGGCTGCTCCTACGGCGGCATGG
This sequence comes from Brevundimonas sp. UBA7838, assembly GCF_002500885.1. NCBI lineage: Bacteria > Pseudomonadati > Pseudomonadota > Alphaproteobacteria > Caulobacterales > Caulobacteraceae > Brevundimonas > Brevundimonas sp. UBA7838. The sequence goes on along the minus strand of NZ_DLTK01000108.1, from coordinate 45,045 downwards.
TCGGCCTGGCCTTCGCTGAACTTTTCCCCGACTGGGCCGAGCAGCTGATCATCGTTTCTGCCGCCCACCGCGCCCATCCCCAGGCGACCGCCTGGCGCGGCATCCAGCGCCGCATCCTGCAGTTCGCCGTCGCCGCCGGCCGTCCGGAAGAAGGCGTCGCCCTGGCCCGCGAACTGGCCATGACCACCTATCGCACGGCCGAGGAGTTCGACGACCGGTTCGACACCACGGCGCCCAGCGCGGTCGGCGGCGCCTATCCCGTCTGCGACTATCTAACGGCGCGGGGTCAGGCCTACCGGACCCACACCACCCCGGCGCGCTGGCTGTCGATGTCCGATTCCCTGGACCGCCACAGCGTGACGCCCGAGGCCATCACGACCCCCGTCACCCTGATCGGCTTCACCTCCGACCGGCTGGTGCCGATCGACGACATCCGCGAACTGGCCGCGCGGTTGCCGACCCTGTGGCGCTTCGTCGAGGCGCCTTCGCTCTATGGCCACGACGCCTTTCTGAAGGAGGACGCCTTCGTCGGCGACATCCTCCGCGCCGCCCTGAAGGATATCAAAGCATGACTTCCCGCCCCGCCAATCCGCACACCATCGCCGCCCGCACGGGCGTGGATACGGACACGGCCCACGGCGCGGTCATGCCGCCGCTCTTTCTGTCGTCCAACTATTCCTTCGCCGGCTTCGATCAGAAGCGGAAGTACGACTACAGCCGTTCGGGCAATCCGACCCGCGACGTGTTGGCCGAGACCCTGACCGAGCTGGAAGGCGGCGCAGGCTGCGTCGTCACCGCCACCGGCATGGCGGCGGTCGACCTGCCCCTGACCCTGCTGGAGCCGGGCGACCTGCTGATCGCGCCGCACGACTGCTACGGCGGCACCTGTCGCCTGCTGAACGCTCGCGCCCGAAAGGGGCATTTCGAACTGCTGCTGGTCGATCAGGGCGATCCCGTCGCTTTCGAGGCCGCCCTGGCGCTGAAACCCAAGCTGGTGCTGGTCGAAACTCCGTCCAACCCGCTGCTGCGTCTGGTCGATGTCGCCGACATCTGCACCCGCGCCCATGCGGCGGGCGCCAAGGTCGTCTGCGACAACACCTTCCTGTCGCCCGCGCTGCAGAACCCGATCAAGCTGGGCGCCGACTTCGTGGTCCACTCCACCACCAAGTTCATCAACGGCCATTCCGACGTGGTCGGCGGCGCCGTCATCTCGGCCGATGCCGAGGATCACCAGACCCTGGCCTGGTGGGCCAACTGCACCGGCGTGACCGGCTCGCCCTTCGACGCCTATCTGACCCTTCGCGGCGTGCGCACCCTGTTCGCGCGCATCGAGCGGCAGCAGGCCACGGCGGGCAATATCGCCGAAAAACTGGCCGCCCACCCGGCGGTTAAGGCCGTCCACTATCCGGGCCTGACGTCGCACCCCAACCACGCCCTGGTCGCGGCCCAGCAGGCCGGCCCCGGCGCCATGCTCAGCTTCGAACTGCAAGGCGGCACGGACGCCGTGCGCGATCTGGTCGAGACGCTGGAGATCTTCACCCTGGCGGAGTCGCTGGGTGGCGTCGAAAGCCTGATCGCCCACCCCGCCACCATGACCCACGCCGCCATGACGCCGGAACAGCGCGCCACGGCCGGCATCGGCGATGGTTTGGTGCGCCTGTCGGTGGGTCTGGAGCATGTCGAGGACCTGATCGCCGACCTGTTCCCGGCGCTGGACGCCCTCGTGCCCGCAACCGCCGCGGCCGCGTAACTTTTTGCTTGCAGGAGGGGCCGAACCGGGGCACATGCGCCGCCCCGGCCGCGGTCCCTTCGTCTATCGGTTAGGACGTCAGGTTTTCAACCTGAAAAGAGGGGTTCGACTCCCCTAGGGACTGCCACCGGCGGCGCTTTTTAAAGCGCCTTTTCCCGGCATCGTTGAGCGAACGCTCCGGCCCCGGATTAAGATTTTGGTAACCATTTTGTCCGGAAACAGGCAGTAAGTCTTTCGATTCACGGACTTTTTTCGGACGCAGTCAGGAACTATCCACAGGGACTGTGGTTAACCCCTCGTTAGCTCGGCGCAGAAGCGCCTCTCCCTCCTGCACCGAGATCCTCATGTTTATCGCCATCGCCCGCCCGGCGGTGGAGCCCAAAGGCCCCGACGCCGTCGCCGTCCCCGGCTCTCCCGCCATCGCCGAACTGTCGCCTCGCGCCCTGCATGCGCGCCTTCTCCAGAACGCCGCCCTGCGCCGCCTGCGCGGACTGGAGCGCCGCAGAGAGCAGCGTCTCGAAGACGCCGACTACTGGCTGCACGCCGCACCGATCGCCGTCCGGAAAGCCAGCGCCCTGCGCGAAGAACGCAGTTTCTCGCCGATCCCCTGACAGTCGCCGCACACCCCTGAATACATACGAGGGTGATTTGGGGTTGATTTATCGACCTTTGGTATCCGACAAGGGCGGATGGGCGAAGTTGGATCGGCGCTGACATCTGCGAAGGCGATCCTGGTCACGGGCGGCGCGGGCTATATCGGCGCCCATGTGTGCGAGGCCCTGGCGACCGCCGGCTATCGACCCGTCACCTACGACAACCTGTCGACCGGCCGGCGCAGGTTCGTGCGCTGGGGGCCGCTGGTCGAGGGCGATGTCTGGGACGCGGACAAGGTGCGCCACACCCTGATCGCCCATGACATCAGCGCCGTCATGCATTTCGCCGGCTCGTCCGTGGTCCCTGAATCGGTGCGCGCGCCGCTGGACTACTACCGCAACAATGTCGGTGGTCTGTTGGGGCTGCTGGGCGGGATGCGGGAAGCGGGCGTGAACCGGCTGGTCTTTTCCAGCACCTGCGCCGTCTATGGCGATCCCGGCGAAAATCCGATCACCGAGGCGACGCCGCTGGCCCCCGTCACCCCCTATGGCCGTTCCAAACTGGGCTGCGAACAGATCCTGTCGGACGCCAGCGCCGCGCATGGGCTGAACATCATCGCGCTGCGTTATTTCAACGCCAGCGGCGCCTCGACGTCAGGCCTGATCGGCGAAGATCGGCCGGTCGAGACCCATCTGATCCCGCGCGCCATGATGGCCCTACGCGGCCAGATCGACGATTTCGCCGTTCATGGGACCGACTATCCGACGCCCGACGGCACGGCGGTGCGCGACTATGTCCACGTGTGCGACCTGGCTCAGGGCCACCTTGCCGCCCTGACCCAGTTGCTCGGCGACAGACGCGGCTTCTTCGCCTGTAATCTGGGCGCCGGCCACGGCCATTCGGTGCGGCAGGTTCTTGAGGCAATCATGGCACACAGCGGCCTTCGACTGCCCGACGCAGCCGAAGCGCGCCGCGCGGGCGACCCGTCGCATCTTGTGTCGGACATCACCTTGGCCCGTCTGGCCCTGGCCTTTGCGCCAAGCCAGTCGGACCTGGCCTCCATCGTCGCCAGCGCCTGGGCCTGGCACAGCCGGCTCAGCGCAGTTCGGGCATTCGGCGGCGCAGCGAGGCTTTCAGCTTTTCGAACTTCTGCCCCGCCGACTTGGGCCTTACCCGCCGACGCAGCTCCAACCCTCCACCCCACAGCGCATGGACCGGCGCTTCAAGATGCGGATGGCGATCATGCTGATGGACGATGGGGCTGACGCTGGCGTCGGGATTGACGACCTTGCCCCCTTCGAACCTCAGCGTTTCGCCGGGCGTCAGGCCCAAGGTCGCCACGCGTTCATAGTTGGGGCGCACGCTCATCGCCGTCAGACCCTGATGGATCGCCATGTTGAAGGCCGCCTGATCGGCGCCGAACGCCCCGCCGATCTCGGATCGCGGCGTCGCCGCCAGCGATAGAATCAGTCGCGACAGGCGCGAGACCTCGGCGCGCGGCCCGACGATGGTGCCGACGCACAGACAGGCCTTGTCGGCCAGCTGCCGCGCCTGGGCGTCGCCGAACAGGGCGCGCAGATACTTCATATTGAAGGCATGATCGGCCAGCGGCGTCTCCGCCTCGACATAGGCCTCAAGCCCCTCGGGCGCCGGATCGAAGGGCGGCGCCTGGAAGATCACGTCGCGCACGTCGCAGGCCAGAGCGACGCCTGACCGATCACCCAGCAGACCGGCGAAGGCCACGAACCGCTGCATCACCGGATGCGGCGCCCATCCGCGCCAGACCGGCGCATCGACGGCGGTCACCCGATGTTGGGCCAGAAAGGCGCGCAAATCCGGTTCGGCGTCGACCACTAGGGCTGCCGGACCGTCAAACACAGCCCGCAACGACAGGACGAAAGGCGCGATGTCGGCCGCATCGTATCCGGTGGCGTAGCCGACGACGACATTGCCGTCCGGCAGGGGCGTAAACCGGCCAGCGACCTCAAACGCCTCGGCCAGCCAGTCCAGATAGTCCGACCGAACCGCCCCCTGTTTCATGGCGTCAGCGATCGCCCATCAGATCGGCGAACCGGTCGAACAGATACAGGCTGTCGGTCGGCCCGGGCGAGGCCTCGGGGTGATGCTGGACGCTGAAGATCGGCTTGTCCTTGACCGCGATGCCACAGTTGGTGCCGTCGAACAGGCTGACGTGGGTCTCGGTCACGGCGTCGGGCAGACTGTCGCGATCGACGGTGAAGCCGTGGTTCATCGACACGATCTCGACCTTGCCGGTGGTCAGATCCTTGACCGGATGGTTGGCGCCGTGGTGGCCCTGATCCATCTTCACCGTCTTGGCGCCGAGCGCTAGGGCCAGCATCTGGTGGCCCAGGCAGATGCCCATCAACGGTTTGCCGCTGGCCACCAGCTTCTGGATTTCAGGCACGGCGTATTCGCCCGTCGCGGCCGGATCGCCCGGACCGTTGGACAGGACCACGCCGTCGGGATTGCGGGCCAGAACCTCTTCCGCCGTCGTCGTGGCCGGGACCACGGTGATGCGCGCGCCGGTTGAGGCCAGAGCGCGCAGGATGTTGCGCTTCACGCCGTAGTCGATGACGACCACGTCCTTGCGGCCTTCGGTCTTGGGGTGACCTTCCGGCCAGTCCCACAGACCCTCGTTCCATTCGAACGCCTGCAGAGTCGAGGCGGGCTTGGCCAGGTCCAGACCGACCAGCCCGGTCCAGCCCTTGGCCTGAGCCACCAGGGCCTCCAGGTCGAAGTTTCCGTCCGGGTCGTGCGCGATGACGGCGTGAGGCGCGCCCTTGTCGCGGATGATCTTGGTCAGGGCGCGGGTGTCGACCCCGGCCAGACCCACGACGCCGCGCCGCTTCATCCAGTCGTCGAAACTGGCGTCCGAGCGATAGTTGGCCGGATCGGTCGGCACGTCGCGGAAGATGGCGCCCCGCGCCGAGGTGTCGGACCCGCCGCCCATCTGCTCGATGTCTTCGACATTGGTCCCCACATTGCCGACGTGCGGGAAGGTGAAGGCCAGGATCTGGCTCATGTAGGACGGGTCGGTCAGGATTTCCTGATAGCCAGTCATGGCGGTGTTGAAGACCACCTCGCCCAGGGCCGAGCCGACGGCGCCCACGCCGATGCCCTGCAGGATGGTGCCGTCTGCGAGCGCGAGAACGCCGGTGGCGCCCGGAAGAATCTTCGTCGTCATGGGCGCGCTCCTAAAATCGAATCCGGCCGATACGAAGGCCGAAGGCAAACGGCGGCGTCGTTAAGCCCTGCCGCCTGCCCCGTCAACGTGGCGCGCGTCACCGACCGTCGGTGATCGACGCCGGACCGATCAGCTGGAACGTCGCCTTCGCCCCGCCCTGGGCGTGCGGCGCCAGCCAGACGTCGAACAGGCCGGGCTCGATGCGCCAGGTCTCGTCCGCGCCGATGAAGCCCAGTTGGCGGGCGTTCAGGGTGAAGCTCACCTTCGTGCTCTGGCCCGGCTTCAGCGACACGCGCTTGAAGTCCTTCAGCAATCGGCCAGGCTGGGTCAGGCTGGCGACCCGGTCGTGGATATAGAGCTGTACCAGTTCCTCGGCCGGATGCGATCCGGTGTTGGTCACGGTCACGCCCAGATCCAGCGTGCCGGACCAGGCCAGCTTGTCGCTCTCCATCTCGACCGGCCCATAGCTGATCGCGCCATATGTCAGGCCGTAGCCGAAGGGATAAAGCGCCGTATTGGTCGTCTCGCGATAGCGGGCCTTGTATTCCTCGCTCGCCAGATCGGGATCGGCCGGGCGGCCGGTGGTCTTGCGGTCGTAGGAATAGGGCTGCTGGCCCGACTTGTGCGGGAAGCTGACCGGCAGGCGCGCCGACGGGCCGTGATCGCCGAACAGGACGTCGGCGACGGCATGGCCCATCTGTTCGCCCAGGAACCAGGTCACGACGATGGCCTGGGCGTTCTTCACATTGCCTTCCAGCGCAAGCGCCCGGCCGTTCCTCAGCAGGATGACCATGGGCTTGCCCAGCGCCGCCATGGCGTCGACCAGGGCGACCTGCGGCGCGGGCACCACGATCTCGGTGCGCGACTGGGCCTCGCCCGACATGTTGGTCGCCTCGCCGATGGCCAGGACGATGACCTCGGCGTCGCGGGCGGCGGCGACGGCCTGCTCGATCCCGCCGTCCAGCGGCGTCTCGACGCCCGAGCCGCGTGCGAGGGTCAGGTTCTGCGGATCGCTAATGGCCGCGCGGAAGCCCGCCTCCAGCGAAACGCGTCGCTCGGGCGCGCCCCAGATGGTCCACGGCCCCCAGACATTGTCCACGTCGTCGGCGAACGGGCCGACCAGGGCGATCTTCTGGCTCTTCTTCAGCGGCAGCAGGCCGTTGTCATTCTTCAGCAGCACGACCGACTTGCGGCCCGCCTCGCGCGACAGCTGGACGTGCTCGCGCGACCCGACCACCGCCTTTTCACGCACCGGATCGGTGCCGCGGTAGGGGTCGTCGAGCAGGCCCAGCGCCGCCTTGGTGTTCAGGACGCGGCGCACCGCCTCGTCCAGACGCGCCATTGACACCTCGCCCGACGCGACCAGGCTGGGCAGATGTTCCAGATACAGGCCCGACACCATCGACACATCGACCCCGGCGTTGAAGGCCAGGCGGGCGGCGTCGCGGCCGTCCTCGGCGAAGCCGTGGGCCACCAGCTCCTGCTCGGAGGTGTAGTCGGAAACGACGAAGCCCTCGAAGCCCCATTCGCCGCGCAGGATGTCGGTCAGCAGCTTGCGGCTGCCCGACGCCGGCACGCCATTGACGTCGTTGAAGGCGCTCATGATCGACAGGGCGCCGGCGTCCACCGACGCCTTGAACGGCGGCAGGAAGACCCCGCGCAGCGTCTGCTCGCTCATGTCGGTGGTGTTGTATTCGACCCCGCCGACGGCGGCGGAATAGGCGGCCATGTGCTTGGCGGTGGCCAGGACCGCGTCACGGTCGTCCAAACCCTTTTCGCCCTGGAAGCCGCGCACGCGGGCGGCGGCCAGCAGGTTGTTCAGCAGAACATCCTCGCCCGCGCCCTCGACGTTGCGGCCCCAACGCTGGTCGCGCGCCACGTCCACCATGGGGGCGTAGGTCTGGTGAACCGCCGACGCCGCCGTCTCGACCGCCGCGGCCCGCGCCGTGCGCCGGGCCAGTTCGGTGTCGAAGGCCGCCGCCTCGGCCAGGGGCACCGGGAAGATGGTCGATAGGCCGTGGATCACGTCCGCCGCGAACAGCAGCGGGATCTTCAGCCGGCTCTCTTCCATCGCCACGCGCTGGATGCGACGGCCCGCCTCGGCGCCGATGCCGTTGAACAGGCTGCCGACCTTGCCTTCGCGGATCAGGGCCGTGACGCGCGCCGGATCGCCCGTGCCGTCCAGCGGGTTCACCGCTGTCGGCATCCAGCGGAACGGATCGGCCAGCAGGTTCAGCTGGCCCGCCTTCTCCTCGACCGTCATGGCCGCGATCAGATCCTCGATCTTCTGGCGGTGACGGGCGACGGTGCGGGACGCTTGGGCGGAAACAGGCATGGGGAACACTCCGGCGCCCATCAGGGCCAAAAGCCCCAGGCCAGACAAGAAATTTCTACGGGAAGCCGCAGGCTTGAGAGGTCGCGTCATTTAGGCTGGCGCTCCTTTCGGGGGACAATCGAGCAGCGAAGCGAGAGGCCTAGCCTCTCGGCCCCGACGGCTTCAACCCCCGCCTGCCATGTAAATCGATGTAACGCCCCGCTGCGCGGTCACGCCGCGTTTCGCCGCCATCATCCCAGGGCGATGTCCAGGAACATCATACCGACCAGGCCGATCATCAGGCCGATCATGGACCCCTCGCCCTTGGACTTCTCGCGGGTCTCGGGAATGATCTCGGCGGTGACGACATAGATCATCGCCCCCGCCGCCAGCCCCAGCCCCCACGGCAGGGCGCCGGGTAGCAGATCGACCACGCTGGCGCCGATCAGCCCGCCGACCGGCTCGACCAGGCCCGAAGCCAGCGCCGCCGCGAAGGCCGGCCAGCGGCCGTATCCCAGGGTCGCCATCGCCGCCGACACCGCCAGCCCCTCGGGCATGTTCTGGATGCCGATGCCGAGCGCCGTGGACAGCCCTTGATGCATGTCGCCGCCGCCGAAGCTGACGCCCACCGCCGCCCCCTCGGGGAAATTGTGCAGGGTGATGGCGATGATGAACAGCCAGATGCGCCGCGACAGGTCGCGCGATCCCGCCGGTCCGATGGCCAGCATGTCCACCGGCGCGAACCGGTTCATCAGGCCGATCACCGTCGCCCCGATCAACACCGCCGCCCCCAGGACGCCGGCCGCCGCCGCCTGGCTGGCCCCGCCCGCCTGCAGCACGTCCACGCCCGGAATGATCAGCGAGAAGAAGGAGGCCGCCAGCATGACCCCGGCGGCGAAACCCAGCAGGGCGCTCTGGGTCTGCACCCCCGCCTTGCGGAAGAACAGCAGAGGCACGGCGCCCACCGCCGTCATCATGCCCGCCGCCAGACTGCCCAGACCGCCTGCGGCGATGGGGGAAATGGATTCCATCATCCGTCTGCATTGCGGCGAGACACGGCAAGAGACAAGCCCGAACCGTGGCGTTAGAGAAAGCTTCATGTCCCAGCGCGCCGCCCTCCCCGTCGGCCCGAACGCTGCGTCGGCGCTGGGCGCCGCCCGGCGGGTCGTGGTCAAGATCGGATCCTCCCTGCTGATCGACGCGGCCACGCGCCAGCCGACGCGCGACTGGCTGGCGGCCGTCGCCTCGGATCTCGCGGCGCTGAAGGCAGAAGGGCGCGAGGTCATCGTCGTCTCGTCCGGCTCGATCGCCCTGGGCCGGGGCCGGTTGCCCGCGCTTGGCGCACGGCTGGAGGACAAGCAGGCGGCGGCCTCGGTCGGACAGTCCCTGCTGATGGCCGCCTGGTCCGGTGCGTTGGACCCGCACGGCCTGATCGCGGGCCAGGTTCTGCTGACACGCGACGACACAGAACGCCGTCGGCGGTGGCTGAACGCCCGCGCGACCGTCGAGGCCCTGTTGACCCACGGCGTCATCCCCATCGTCAACGAGAACGACACGGTGGCGACGGAGGAAATCCGTTACGGCGACAACGACCGGCTGGCGGCGCGCACAGCCCAGCTGGCGCGAGCGGACCTGCTGATCCTGCTGTCGGACGTGGACGGCCTCTATACCGCCGATCCGCGCCGTGATCCCAACGCCGCCCATTTGCCCCTGATCGAGACTCTGAGCCCCGACATCCTGGCCATGGGCAAGGGCGCCAACGCCGATGCGGGCGTCGGAACCGGCGGCATGGCGACCAAGCTGGCGGCGGCCCAGATCGCCCGCTCGGCCGGATGCGCCACGATCATCGCCTCGGGCCAGACCCTGTCGCCGTTTAGCGCCATTCGCGACGGCGCGCGCGCCACCCTGATCGCCGCCTCCGACGGGCCGATGGCCGCCTATAAACAGTGGATCGCCGGCAGCCTGTCGCCAATGGGGGTCCTGACGCTGGACGCCGGGGCGGTCGCGGCGCTGAAGGCGGGCAAGAGCTTGCTGCCGGCCGGGGTGACGGGCGTGTCCGGCGGCTTCGAGAAGGGCGACTGCGTGCGTCTTATCGACCCGAACGGTCGCGCCGTCGGCGTGGGTCTGGCCGCCTACGCCGCCGACGAAGCCGCGCGTCTTCGCGGCCGCCGCTCGGACGAGATCGAGACCCTACTAGGCTATCGCGGGGCCTCGGTCCTGATCCACCGCGACGACATGGTGCTGGACGACCGATGACCGACCTCTCGACCCGAATGCTCGATCTGGGTCAGCGCGCCCGCACCGCAGCCGCAGCTCTGCGCGAAGCCCCCGCCGCCGCCCGCACCCGCGCCTTGGAAATCCTGTCCGCAAGGCTGACGGCCGCCGAACCCGCGCTCCTCGCCGCCAACGCCCGCGATGTGAAGGTCGCGCGCGCCCACGGCATGACCGAGGCCCTGATCGACCGGCTGTCGCTGAGCCCCGCCCGCATCGCCGGCATGGCCGAGGCGGTGGCGACCATCGCCGCCGTGCCCGATCCTCTGGGCGTCGAGACCGAACGCTGGACCCCCGCCAACGGCCTGGACATCGCCCGCGTCCGCACCCCGATCGGCGTGCTGGGCGTGATTTACGAGAGCCGCCCCAACGTCACCGCCGACGCCGCCGCCCTGTGCATCCGCTCGGGCAATGCGGCCATCCTGCGCTGCGGCTCGGACTGCCTCCAGTCCTCCCTGGCCATCGCCGCCCTGATCGCGGAAGCCCTCGCCGAGGCTGGCCTGCCCGCCGATGCGGTGCAGTTGGTCGACACCCCCGACCGTGAGGCCGTCGGCCTGATGCTGACCGGGCTGAACGGCGCCATCGACGTCATCGTCCCGCGCGGCGGCAAGAGCCTGGTCGCCCGCGTCCAGGCCGAGGCGCGAACGGCCGTGCTCAGCCACCTGGAAGGCCTGAACCACACCTATCTGCACGAGGCCGCCGATCTTGAGACCGCCCGCGCCATCGTCCTGAACGCCAAGATGCGCCGCGTCTCGGTCTGCGGCGCCACCGAGACCCTGCTGGTGGACCGGGCGGCGGCCCAGCGCCTGCTCCCCCCCGTCGCCGCCGACCTGATCGCCGCCGGCTGCGAACTGCGCGGCGACGCCGACGCCCGCGCCTTAGTTCCCGCCATGACGCCCGCGACCGAGGCCGACTGGACCACCGAATATCTGGCCCCGATCCTAGCGGTCCACATCGTCGAGGGTCTGAACGCCGCGACCGACCACATCGCACGCTACGGTTCGGGCCACACCGAGGCCATCGTCACCACCGACGCCGAGGCCGCCGAAAGGTTCGCGTCGAAGGTCGACAGCGCGATCGTCCTGATCAACGCCTCGACCCAGTTCGCCGACGGCGGTGAGTTCGGCTTCGGCGGCGAAATCGGCATCTCTACCAACCGCCTCCACGCACGGGGCCCGGTCGGGGCCGAGCAACTGACCACCTACAAATATGTGGTGCGCGGCCAGGGCCAGATCAGGCCCTGACGATGAGCGAAAGGCGGCTCGTTTCCGAGCCGCCTCCACACGCTTGTCGGCACGCCTCTCCCGCAAAGAGGAAGATTAGTGCGTTACCTCAACCGCGCTGCGGCAGCGCATAAGCGATTACGTAATCGCCCTCCGGCGTTTCCATGAAGTGATGGCCGGCGGCGACGATCACCAGATACTGGCGGCCGTTCTGTTCGTAGATCATCGGGTTCGCCTGGCCGCCCGCAGGTAGAACATCAGACCAGACGGTCTTGCCCGTCTCGATATCGATGGCGCGGATCAGGTCGTCGGTCGCTGCGGCGATGAAGATCAGACCTCCCGCCGTGACCACCGAACCGCCGTTATTCGGCGTGCCAATTTCCAGCGGCAGCATCGAGGGGATGCCGAACGGGCCGTTCTTGCGCGCCGTGCCGAACGGGCGGTCCCACAGGGTCTTGCCGCTCTGCACGTCGATGGCGCGGATCCCGCCATAGGGCGGCTCCTTGCACAGCAGGCCGGTGAAGGGCATCCGCCAGCCGGCGTTGACGTCGATCGCATAGGGCACGCCCATCTGCGGATCGCCCGCGCCCTCGGCCTTGGCGCCCTCGCCGTTCGTCTCGGCCTGATAGCGAGGGTCGTCACGGGGGAACCAGCCCAGCTTGTTCGCCTCGGCTCGCGGCACCAGACGATTGTAGTTGGGCATGTCGTTATAGTTGGCGATGATCACGCCGCGACGCGGATCCAGCGCCACGCTGCCCCAGTCGGAACCGCCGTTGTAGCCCGGATATTCGATGAAGCGACGGTCGGCGGTCGGGGGTGTGAACTGGCCCTGATACGACGCCTTCTTGAACTGGATGCGGCAGATCATCTGATCGATCGGCGACATGCCCCACATGTCGACTTCGCGCAGGTCAGGCTTGGCCAGGGTGTTGAACAGCGAATAGGGCTGGGTCGCCGCGCGCTGGGCCGGTTCGACGCCGCCGCGCGGGGCCGGACGATCCTGAACGCCGTGCAGGGGCTGGCCCGTGCGGCGATCCAGCACGAAGATTTCGCCGCGCTTGGATGGCAGGATCACCGCAGGCGTCACGCCCCCTGCGGTCGGCATGTCGACCAGCGTAACCTGCGAACCCAGGTCATAGTCCCAAACGTCGCGGCGGACGGTCTGATAGCTCCAGCGCGGCTTGCCCGTCGTAACGTCCAGCGCGACCAGGGCGCTGGAATACTGGTTTTCCTGGGGCCGGCGCAGCGACGAATAGTAGTCGGCGGCCGAGTTGCCCATCGGCAGATAGACCAGGCCCAGGGCTTCGTCGCCCGTCGCCGTCGTCCACATGTTCGGCGTGCCCGGCGTATAGGTCTGACCGGCCGGCGGAGCGGTGGTGATGTCGGGACGCATCATGTCCCAGGCGAAGCGAAGCTGACCCGTGACGACGTCATAGCCCTGGATCACGCCCGATGCGTTCCAGCGTTTCTGGCCGTCCAGAACCTGATGGCCCGTGACGATGACGCCGCGGACGACGACGGGCGGCGAGGTGATCGAAACCATGCCGGGATAGGGATTGCCCATCCCTTCCTTGATGCTGACGGCGCCGTTGGTTCCGAAGGCGGGGCAAGGCACGCCGGTGCGCGCATCGACTGCGATGATCCGGCCGTCCAGCGTGCCTTCGATGATGCGCGTCGCGCAGGGCTGGGCCTGGTCGACGTTCGGCGCGGCGTAGTAGGTCACGCCCCGGCAGGCGGCGGTGTAGGGGATTTGTTCGTCCGCCACCTTGGGATCATAGGCCCATTTCTGCCGACCGGTGTTGGCGTCCAGGGCGAACATCTTGTTGCGACCTGAGCAGAGATAAACGGTGTCTGCGATCTTCAGCGGCGTGGTCTCGGCGCCGAACCGCTCGCCGGGCAGATCGCCGGTGCGGAAGGTCCAGGCGCGCTCCAACTGGCCGACGTTGGTCTTGTTGATCTGGTTCAGCGGCGAATAGCGCTGGGCCGCGTCCGATCCGCCATAGGCGGGCCAGTCCAGGCCGGCCTTGATCAGGGCGGGATCGCCGAACGGTCCCCGCGCGCCGGGCACCGGGCTGTCGATGCCGGGCGCGTTGATCTGACCGACCACGAGGCCGAACACGACCGTCAGGACCGCCAGACCAAGCGCGCCGAAGCCCGCCGTCTTGCCGCCGCCGCGCGAGCGCAGCACAGGCAGCGTCGCCAGCACCAGGAACATCAGCACTAAGGGCCCGACCAGGCGCGGGATCATGGCCCAGCCGTTCAGGCCCTTCTCCCACAGCGCCCAGATCACCGTGGCGACGAAAACCGCGCCATAGAGCCAAGCCCCGCGCACGTCGCGATAGACAAGCAGAAGGCCCGATACGATCAGCGCCAGGCCCGCAATCAGATAATACCAGGAGCCGCCCAGCATCGCGAGCTGAACGCCACCGACCGACAGAACCAGACCGATCACGGCCAGCAGGACCCCAAGCAGCAGCGTCAGCCATCCCCCAAGGCCGGTCGGGGTTGTCCATCGGGGCATGGGCGCACTCTCTGTGGTCTGCTGAAATCAGTCCTTCGAACGCCTCGAAGCTGCGCCGGTTCCTATTGTCGCACCCCTGGAACAAAATCCTGTTGCGGCGCAAACGGCCACCATCAGCAATTTTTGACGACGAAACGCGTCCGATTGGATGATTTATTCTTTTTGTTTCGCTGAGAACGCCTCGCGGCAATAATATTTGCCTCTAACGCGTCGTTTGCGGCATATGCGAGATATGCATAAGACCCTGAAGCAAGGCGGGACATTCGTCGTCGAACCCCGCCGTCTGTCCAAGGCCTCGGCCGAACTGCGCGCACGCGGTTTCGGCGAGATCACGATTCCGCCCTCCACCGAGACGGCCGAGAAACAGGCGTCGCGCTGCACCGACTGCGGCGTGCCCTTCTGCCAGAACGCCTGCCCGCTTCAGAACAACATCCCCGACTGGCTGCGCCTGTCGGCCGAGAACGAGCCGCGCGAGGCTTGGCGCGTCGCTTCCCTGACCTCGACCATGCCCGAAATCTGCGGCCGCATCTGCCCGCAGGACCGACTGTGCGAGGGGTCGTGCACATTGAACCAGTCCGGCTGGGACGCCGTGACCATCGGCTCGGTCGAGGCCTGGCTGGGCGACCAGGCCTTCGCCAACGGCTGGGTCGAGCCGATCCGCCCGGCGGCCGAACGCGGCGAAACCGTCGGCATCGTCGGCGCCGGCCCGGCCGGTCTGGCCGCCGCCGACCGACTGCGCTGCGAGGGCTATCAGGTGACGGTCTATGACCGCCACGACCGCGCCGGCGGCCTGCTGATCTACGGCATCCCCGGCTTCAAGCTGGAGAAGCATGTCGTCCAGCGTCGCGTGGACCGGCTGATCGACGGCGGCGTCCAGTTCGTGCTGGGCTGCGAGGTCGGCAAGGACGTGACCCTGACGGAGCTGCGCGACCGCCACGACGTTGTCCTTCTGGCCATGGGCGTCTATCAGCCGCGCATCCTTTCGGCGCCCGGTCGCGGGCCAGATTCGACCGTCGCCGCCCTGTCCTATCTGACCCATCAGAACCGCCGCGATCTGGGCGACGCCGAACAGGACGGCTGGCACGAGGCGCGCGGCAAGCGAGTCGTCGTCATCGGCGGCGGCGACACGGCCATGGATTGCGTCCGGACCGCCGTCCGTCAGGGCGCAGCCAGCGTCACCTGCCTGTATCGTCGTGATCGCGAGAACATGCCGGGCTCGGCCCGCGAAGTCGTCAACGCCGAGGAAGAAGGCGTCGTCTTCGAATGGCTGGCCGCACCCAAGGCCCTGCTGTCGCAAGGCGACCAGGTCACGGGCGTGCGCGCCGCCCGCATGCAGCTGACCGAGGCCGCTCCGGGCCAGCGTCGCGACATCGTGCCGGTTCCCGGCGCCGACTTCGACGTGCCGGCCGACATCGTCATAGAGGCCCTGGGCTTCTCGCCCGAGCCGTTCGCGGCGCATGAGGCCAATTTGCGCCTACGCGACGACGGCACCATCAAGGTGGGTTCGGTCAGCTTCGCCACCAGCCTGCCCGGCGTCTTCGCCGCCGGCGACGCCGTGCGCGGCGCCTCGCTCGTCGTCTGGGCCGTCCGCGAAGGCCAGGACGCCGCCGCCGAGATCGACCGCTACTTCAAGACCCGCACCGAGGAGGTCGCGGCATGACCTGGCTGAACAAATACGAACAAACCCGTGACCGGCTGGAAGCCGGCAACGCCTATGACCGCGCCTCGGAGCGCGACGCCTGCGGCGTCGGCCTGGTCTGCTCCATCGACGGCACGCCGCGCCGCGACGTGGTCGAATATGCGATCCGCAGCCTGAAGGCCGTGGCCCACCGCGGCGCGGTCGATCCTGACGGCCTATCGGGCGACGGGGCCGGCATCATGGCCGAACTGCCCCAGGGCTTCTTCGCCGAACAGGTAGCCTCGATCGGTCAGTCCCTGCGTCCTGGGCCCATCTGCGTCGGTCAGGTCTTCCTGCCGCGCACCGACCTGGGCGCCCAGGACCGCGCCCGCGCCATCGTCGAGACCGAGGCCCTGCGCGCCGGCTTCTGGATCTATGGCTGGCGCCAGACGCCGATCGACCTGTCGGTCGTCGGAACCAAGGCCGGCGCGACCCGGCCCGAGATCGAGCAGATCATGCTGGCCCCGCCGCTGGACGACGCGGGCCAACCGCTGGACGGCGAGGCGCTGGAGCGCGAACTGTATCTGTGCCGCCGCCGCATCGAAAAGACGGTCAAGACCGAGAACCTGGCCGGCGTCTATATCTGCACCCTGTCCGCGCGCTCCATCGCCTACAAGGGGATGGTGCGGGCCGAGTTGCTGGGCGACCTGTATCCCGACCTGGAAGACCCGCGCTTCGTCTCGGCCTACGCGGTCTTCCACCAGCGTTATTCGACCAATACCTTCCCCGAATGGAAGCTGGCCCAGCCCTTCCGCATGATGGCCCACAACGGCGAGATCAACACGCTGAAGGGCAACCTCAACTGGATGAAGTCGCACGAAATCCGCATGGCCGCACAGGCCTTCGGCGACCGCGACCGCGAGGTGAAGCCGGTGGTTCAGCCGGGCGGGTCGGACTCGGCGGCCCTGGACAATGTCATGGAGGTGCTGGTCCACGCCGGTCGCCCTGCGCCGATGGCCAAGGCCCTGCTGATCCCCGAGGCCTGGGCCAAGGACGACGTGGTCATGCCCGCCGAACACCGGGCCTTCTACGCCTATTGCAACGCGGTGATGGAGCCGTGGGACGGCCCGGCCGCCATCTGCGCCGCCGACGGCCGATGGATCGTGGCGGGCAAGGACCGCAACGGCCTGCGTCCCCTGCGCGCCGTCGAGACGGTCGATGGTCTGCTAATGGCGGGCTCCGAAGCGGGCCTGGTGCCCATCCCCGAAAGCCGGGTGAAGCGCCGCCTGCACATCGGCCCCGGCAAGCTGATCGCCGTCGATATGAAGCACGGCCGCGTCTATGACGAGCATGAGGCCATCGACGCCCTGTCCGCCGCCCACCCCTATACCGAGTGGCTGGACAATATGGTGGATCTGGAGCCGATCATCGGCCCCGGACCCGAGCCGCGCTCGGCCTCGGGCGAGGCCCTGACCCGTCGTCAGATCGCCGCCGGATACAGCCGCGAGGACCTGGACCTGCTGCTGGACGCCCTGGTGCGTGACGGCAAGGAGGCTGTCGGCTCCATGGGCGACGACGCCCCGCCTGCCGTGCTGTCGGCCCTGCCCCGCCCGCTGTCGCATTACTTCCGCCAGAACTTCAGCCAGGTCACCAATCCGCCCATCGACCCCCTGCGTGAAGCGGGCGCCATGAGCCTGAAGACCCGGTTCAAGAACCTGGGCAACATCCTGGCCGAGGAAGAGGCCCAGACCGATGTCTTCGTGCTGGACAGTCCCGTCCTGACCAACGGCATGTACGAGCGGATGATCGACACGGTCGGCGCCGGCTCCACCGTGGTCATCGACTGCAGCTATGACGTTCCCTCGGACGAGGCCCGTCCGGGCGCCGGCCTGCGCGCCGCGCTGGACCGCATCATGGACGAGGCCGAGGCCGCCGCCCGCGACGGCGCCGCCTTGATCGTGCTGACCGACCAGGCCGGCTCGGCGGATCGTCTGGCCGCGCCGATGATCCTGGCCACGGCCGGGGTCCACGGCCGCCTGACCAAGGCCGGCCTGCGCTCCTACTGCTCGATCGTGGTCCGCACCGCCGAGACGCTGGACCCGCACGGTTTCGCCGTCCTGGTCGGGGTCGGCGCCACCACCGTCAACGCCTGGCTGGCCCAGGACCTGTTCCAGGAGCGTCTGGACCGGGGCCTGTATCCCGGCCTGACGCTGCGCGACGCCTGCCTGAACTACAAGGCCGGCATCGAGGCGGGCCTGCTGAAGACCCTGGCCCGCAAGGGGATCAGCGTCATCTCCGCCTATCGCGGCGGCTGCGAGTTCGAGGTGCTGGGCCTGTCGCGCGCCCTGACCGCCGAGTTCTTCCCCGGCGCCCCGTCGCGCATCTCCGGCATCGGCCTGGCCGGTCTGGAGCAGGCGGCGATGAAGCGGCACCGCATCGCCTGGGGCGAGGCCGTGCCCTCGCCCGCCATCGGCGGCTTCTTCAAGATCCGTTCGGGCGGCGAGGCCCACGCCCACGAGGCCAGGACCATCCACTTGCTGCAGGACGCCTGCAACCGGGGCGACTATCGCCGCTTCAAGCAGTTCTCCGAGGTCGTCCGCGCCCAGGCCGACCTGTCCCTGCGCGACCTGCTGGACTTCCGCGAAGGCGCGCCCATTCCGCTGGACCAGGTCGAGAGCGTGTCGGACATCCGCCGGCGCTTCCTGACCCAGGCCATGTCGCTGGGCGCACTTGGCCCCGAGGCGCATGAGACGCTGAACATCGCCATGAACCGCATCGGCGCCCGCTCGGTCTCGGGCGAGGGCGGTGAGGATCCCGAACGCTATCACCCGCGTCCTAATGGCGACGACGCCAACTCGGCGGTGAAACAGGTGGCCTCTGGCCGGTTCGGCGTCACGGCCGAATATCTGAACCAGTGCCGCGAGATCGAGATCAAAGTCGCCCAGGGCGCCAAGCCCGGCGAGGGCGGGCAACTGCCCGGCTTCAAGGTCACCGAGTTCATCGCCCGGATGCGCCACGCCGTGCCCGGAACGACCCTGATCAGTCCGCCCCCGCACCACGACATCTATTCGATCGAGGACCTGGCCCAGCTCATCTATGACCTGAAGGCCATCAACCCCGATGCGCGGGTGACGGTGAAACTGGTGTCCGCCTCGGGCATCGGCGCCATCGCCTCGGGCGTGGCCAAGGCCAACGCCGACGCCATCCTGATCGCCGGCCACAACGGCGGCACCGGCGCCTCGCCCCAGACCTCGATCAAACACGCCGGCCTGCCGTGGGAGATCGGCCTGGCCGAGGCTCATCAGGTGCTGACGCTGAACAATCTGCGCGGCTCGGTCACGCTGAGGACCGACGGGGGCGTCCGCACCGGCCGCGACGTGGTCATCGCCGCCATGCTGGGTGCCGAGGAATACGGTGTCGGCACCGCCGCCCTGATCGCCATGGGCTGTCTGATGGTGCGGCAATGCCATTCCAACACCTGTCCCGTCGGCGTCTGCTCTCAGGACGAGCGGCTGCGCGAGAAGTTCACCGGCACGCCCGACAAGGTCGTGAACCTGTTCACCTTCATCGCCGAGGAGACGCGCGAGATCCTGGCCTCCATCGGCGCGCGCACGATGGACGAGATCATCGGCCGCACCGACCTGCTGCGTCAGGTCCGTCGCGGCGGCTCGCACTTGGACGACCTGGACCTGAACCCCCTGCTGGTTCAGGTGGACGAGGGCGCGGCCGGCAAATGGGCCGACAAGACGACGCGCAAGCCCATCGCCGACAGCCTGGACGCCGCCGTGCTGAAGGACGCCGTCCGCTTCCTGGATCGTGGCCAGACGCTGGAGCTGTCCTATCCGCTGAACAACACCCAGCGCACGGTCGGCGCGGCCCTGTCCTCGGCCATCGTGCGCCGCTTCGGCGCGCAAGGCCCGGCGGGCCGGCTGAAGCTGCGGCTGGAAGGCATCGCAGGTCAGAGCTTCGGCGCCTTTGCGGCCAAGGGTCTGGAACTGCACCTGACGGGCGAGGCCAACGACTATGTCGGCAAGGGGCTGTCGGGGGCCGAAATCTCGATCCGCACGCCGGAATGGCGCGAGGATCAGCTGATCTGCGGCAACACCACCCTGTATGGGGCGACCTCGGGCCGTCTGTTCATCGCCGGCGCGGCGGGCGAGCGGTTCGCGGTCAGGAACTCCGGCGCCGAGGCCGTGGTCGAGGGGCTGGGCGCGCACGGCTGCGAATATATGACCGGCGGGCGCGTGGTCGTCCTGGGTTCGGTCGGCTGGAACCTGGCGGCGGGCATGAGCGGCGGCGAGCTGTTCGTGCTGGACCAGCCGGGCCATGCCGAGCGCGCCCTGAACGGCGACCTGGCCGGCGTGACCGACATTGACGCACAGGCGGCCGATCGACTGAAGGGCCTGATCGAGGCCCATCTGGCCGCGACGGCCTCGCCCCTGGCGCGGCGTCTGCTGGCGGATTGGGACAACAGTCTGAACCGCTTCGTCCGCATCGTGCCCCTGACCGACATCGTCGCCCGCACGGAACGCCTGAAGACGTCCGCCTGATCTCCGCCGCCTGTCTTAGAAAGCCGCCATGACCCGATCCGCCGCCCTCGCCGTCACGCTCGTCGCCGGGGCGGCGGCCTTCACCTCACCGGCCCTGGCGGCCCCAACCCTGGCGGACCCGGCCCTGCTGGCGCATCAGGCGCCGCTGGCCATCGACATGGCGGCGACGGCCTGGATCCTGACTTCGACGGCGTTGGTCCTGCTGATGACCCTGCCGGGTCTGGCCCTGTTCTACGGCGGCATGGTCAGGAAGAAGAACATCATCAGCGTCGTCGCCCAGTCGGCGACCGCCTTCGCCATCGTCTCGGTCCTGTGGTTTCTGGTCGGCTACAGCCTGTCGTTCGGCAAGGGACCGGAGGCGATCAACGGCTTCATCGGCGGGGTGCAGGCCGCCTTCCTGAACGGCGTCACCGCCCGGACGGCCCATAGTCTGCTGCCCGGCCTGCCCGAACTGCTGTTCGTCAGCTTCCAGATGACCTTCGCCATCATCACCCCGGCCCTGATCGCCGGCGCCTTCGCCGAGCGGATGAAGTTCTCGGCCAGCCTGCTGTTCTTCGGCTTGTGGCACCTGATCGTCTATGCGCCGATCTGTCACCAGGTGTGGGGCGGCGGCTGGCTGGGCGGACTGGGCGTGCTCGACTTCGCCGGCGGTGCGGTCGTCCACGTCAACGCCGGGATCGCCGGCCTGGTCTGCGCCCTGGTGCTGGGGCCGCGTCACGGCTTCGGGCGCGACAACATGGCCCCCGCCAACCTGGTCTATAGCGCCATCGGCACCGGCCTGCTGCTGGTCGGCTGGCTGGGCTTCAACGCCGGATCGGCGGGCGCGGCGGATGCGCTGGCCGCCACCGCCGCCTTCAACACCATTCTGTCCGCCGGGAGCGCCGCCCTGGGCTGGATGACCCTCGAATGGTTCGACCGCAAACGCCCGACCTTGCTGGGCCTGCTGTCGGGCGTCGTCGGCGGTCTGGTCGCCATCACCCCCGCCGCCGGCTTCGTCGATCCCAAGGGGGCCTTCTTCATCGGCCTGATCGGCGGCCCGGCCTGCTATGCGGGCGCGGTCTGGCTGAAGCACGCGCTGAAATACGATGACAGCCTGGACGCCTTCGGGGTTCATGGCGTGGGCGGCATCGTCGGCGCCCTGCTGACCGGCGTCTTCGGCACCACGACCGTCAACGCCCTGTCGGAGGGGGCGACCGTGTGGAAACAGGCCGTCGGCCTGGTCGGCGTCATCGCATGGAGCGCGGCGGGCACCTTCGTCGTCCTGATGATCTGCAAGTTCACCACGGGCCTGCGCGTCACCAAGGACGAAGAGGTCGAGGGGCTGGACTATACCCAGCACGGCGAGGCCATCCACTGACCCCACAGGCGCTGCCGGTTGATCCCGCCCTCGCCAGCCCCCATCTTCATCTGTGACGGACGGTCTTGCCGATTGCGGGAGACCGGCTGCTCGGTCGCTGACGCAAGGACCCCAGATGACGACGACGCGCACCCTCTTGTTCGACAGCCCCTTTCTGCTGGGCTTCGACCACACCCGCGCCCTGATCGACCGCGCCGCCAAGGCCGCGGCCGAAAGCTATCCGCCCTACAATGTCGAACAGATCGGCGATGCGGGCGTCCGCATTAGCCTGGCCGTCGCCGGGTTTGCGCCGGACGAACTGGCCATAACCCTGGAAGCCCGGCAGCTGACCATCGCCGGCAAGCGCGACGATGCGGGCAAAAGCGAACAGGCCTTTCTGCACCGCGGCATCGCGGCGCGTGGCTTCGTTCGCAACTTCGTCCTGGCCGACGGGCTGGAGGTCGAGGGCGCCCGACTGGAGCACGGCCTGCTGCACGTCGACCTGATCCGGCCCGAGGCCGAACGCCAGGTGCGGCGGATTCCCATCACGGCCGGCTGAAAACCACAGCCATTCGAACCGCCCGGCGATCCGGGCGTTGTCAAATATGAAGGAGGCGGTCCTAATGACGCCGATGACGATGACCAAGGAAGACTTTGCCGGACTGGGCGCCCCCGACCTCGTCTATGTGCGCGAGATCAAGGCCTCGGACCTGCTTGAAGAGGCGGTCGAGATCAAGGACGTGGATCTGAACCCCGGCCAAATGCTCTATGCCGTACACAGCGCCGACGGCGAGCGTTTGGCGGTCATGATCGACCGCGACACCGCCTTCGCCGCCGCCGTGGCGCATGAGCTGGAGCCGGTTTCCGTTCATTGATCTGATAGATGGCGGCGCGCAGGCGCCGCCGTTCAGGCCGCCGTCGCGGCCGTGCCGTCCTTGACGAACAGGGCGCGGATCGCATCGGTCGTGCGCGCCTGTCTGAGCTGCTCTCGCAGTTCGGGCGACCGCAGCGCGCGCGATACCGCCGCCAATGCGCGCAGATGCTCGGCGCCGGCCTTGGGCGGCGCGAAAAGGCCGACGATCAGATCCACCGGCCGGTCGTCCACCGCATCATAGGCCACAGGCGTATCCAGTCGCACGAACACCGCCGTCACCTTCTCGACCTCGGTGAGGCGCGCGTGCGGCACCGCGACCCCAGATCCCAGCCCGGTCGATCCCAGCGTCTCGCGTTCCATCAAGGCGTCGAAGATGCGGGCTTCGTCGAGGCCCAGCGCATACGACGCCGCCTCGGCCAGGGCATGAAGCGCCTGTCGCTTGGACGACGCGCCGCTGCGCAGCACCACGCCCTTGCGCGCGAGCAGATCACCGATGTCCATTACACAACCTCGATACACGCAGCAGACAACGGCGCGGCCGCCCGTTTAGAGACAACCGCGCCGAAGTCAAACTGAGGCTTAGTTCACCGAACCGTTGGACTTGGCCGTCCGTTCGGGATCGATCCATCCCACATTGCCGTCCGGACGACGATAGACGACCGCTAGACCACCGTGGGCCGCATTGCGGAACAGCACGACCGGATAGCCCGTCATGTCCAGCTCCAGCACAGCCCGTCCGACTGTGATGGTGCGGATTTCGTGCTCGGTCTCGGCGATGACCATGCCCACCGGCGGCGGGCCGTCGTTCTCGCCGGTGTCGCCGAAGACGTCGTCCTCCACGCTGTCGGGATCACGCAGCACGATGCTGCGTGCGACTTCGCGGGCGGCGTTTTCGGTCTTCTCGGGCGACAGACCCTTGGGTCCGATGTGGTGGTCCTTGAGCCGGCGCTTGTAGCGGCGAACCCGCTTTTCCAGCCGATCCAGCGCCTCGGTGAAGGCCGAGTGGGCGTCACCGCCCATTCCGGTCGTCACCAGGGTCTGGCCCGACGCGAGGCGGACCCAACAGTCCACCTTGAAGTTGTGGCCGTCCTTGGACACCACGACCTCGGCGTCTTCACCGCCTCGGGCGAAGTATTTTCCGACCCCGTCTTCGAGTTCCTGGGAGATGCGCGAGCCTAACGCTTCGCCGACATCCACTTGCTTGCCGCTGACTTGGACTTGCATGCCGATAGAACGCGCCCGACCCGATTTGGTGTCAATCCAGATCACCGATTTGTGGTCACGCTTGGCTATGGATGTCAGCGGGTCTTCATCATCCGGCGGCGCTCGACCGAGGACGGAATCCTCAAGGCTTCCCGATATTTGGCCACGGTGCGGCGGGCGATGTCGATGCCCGTTTCCTTCAGGATTTCGACGATCCGGTCGTCGGACAAAACGTCACCCTCAACCCCTTCGCTGTCGATCATGGATTTGATCTTGTGACGGACGGCTTCGGCCGAATGGGTCGATGCCCCGTCCACCGACTGGATGGCGGCGGTGAAGAAGAATTTCAGCTCGAACACGCCCCGCGGCGTGGCGATGTATTTGTTCGAGGTGACGCGGCTGACGGTCGATTCGTGCATGCCGATGGCGTCGGCGACGGTCTTCAGATTGAGCGGCCTCAGGAACTCGACGCCGAAGGCCAGGAAGGCGTCCTGCTGGCGCACGATCTCGGATGAGACCTTCAGAATGGTCTTGGCCCGCTGATCCAGCGACTTGACCAGCCAGTTGGCCTGGGCGGCGCAGTCGGCGACGAAGGTCTTTTCGGTATCCGATCGCGCGCCGGCCTGAACCAGGCCGTGATAGCGTTTGTCGACCAACAGGCGCGGCAGGGTGTCGGCGTTCAGCTCGACCCGCCAGCCGCCGGCGGGATCGGGCCGCACATGCACGTCGGGCACGACCGTCTGGGCCGGCTCGCCGCCGAAGCCTGCCCCCGGACGCGGCGTCAGCGCCCGCAGTTCGGCGATCATGTCGGTCAAATCCTCGCCATCGACCTCGCAGGCGCGGCGCAGGCCCGCCAGATCGCGCTTGGCCAGCAGGTCCAGGTTGTCCAGCAGCGCCGCCATCGCCGGATCGAACCGGTTGCGCTCGATCAGTTGCAGCTTCAGGCATTCCGGCACCGACCGCGCCATGATCCCGGTCGGCTCGAAGCCGTGACAAACGCTCAGCACCGCCTCGATCCGCTCCAGCGGCACGCCCAGCCGGTCGGCGAATTCGGTCAGTTCCCCCCGCAGATAGCCGCCCTCGTCGGTCGCATCGATCAGGGTCAGGGCGATGCCGTGGTCGGCCGGCGACAGGCCCGCGCTCGACGCCTGGGCCTGAAGATGTTCCCACAGGGTCAGCTCGTGCGCGTCGGGCCGCTCGCCCTCGCCTTCGAACATCTGGCCGCCCTTGCCGGCGCTGGACCAGTCCGACAGGCCCGGCTGGGCTTCGTCAGTCATCCGGTCGCTGGTGCGCTCGCCCGGCGCGGCGTCGCCATAGACATCGTCCGAACCCGCATCCATGCCGGACACAGCCTCATGGCCGACCCCGTCGCCGAACGACATTTCACCGTCCGCCGTCGCCTCGACGCGCTCGACCGGCTCGGGCGCGTCGCCCTCCGGCTCCTCGCGTTGTAGCAGCGGATTGCGTTCCAGCTCGGCCTCGACGAAATCCTCCAGCTCGAGGTTCGACAGTTGCAGCAGCTTGATCGCCTGCTGCAGCTGGGGCGTGATGACCAGCCCCTGCCCCTGCCTGACCTCTAACCGTTGCCCGATCACGTTCGAAATCTTCCCGCCCGGCCGCCGAGTGGCCCGGAACTTGCTGGGACAGGATGTCGCCGAACCGGTTAACGCGAGACGAACGCGCTTTTTGTCTCCTCCTGTTCGCGCAACGATGGGGAGGTGACGCGGCGCTTTTCGCGCCGTGACGGAGCGGCTCTTCACCGTCTTGAAAGCGCCGGTGGGACTCACTGAGCCCCTCCACCGCTAATCGTCAGATGTAGTTTTCGCCCAGATACACCCGGCGCACTTCGGCGTCGTGGATCGCCTCGTCGGACGTGCCTTCGAACAGCACCGCGCCGTTCGAGATGATCGATACCCGGTCGGTGATGTCCAGGGTCTCGCGCACATTGTGGTCGGTGATCAGCACGCCAATGCCCTGGCTGGCCAGATAGCGGATCACGGTGCGGATGTCGGCGATGGCGAGGGGGTCGATGCCGGCGAAGGGTTCGTCCAGCAGCATGAAGGACGGACGGCCGGCCAGCGCCCGCGCGATCTCCACTCGCCGACGCTCGCCGCCCGAGAGCGCCGTGGCTCGCGCATGGCGTAGATGGTCGATGTGCAGTTCGTTCAGCAGCCGGTCGGTCTCGGTGCGGATCTGGTCGCGCGGATAGTTCAGCTCGACCACCGCCTTGACGTTCTGCTCGACCGTCATGCCGCGAAAGATCGAGGCTTCCTGCGCCAGATAGCCCAGGCCCATGCGGCTGCGCTGATACATCGGCTGGCCGGTGATGTTCTCGCCGTCCAGCCAGATCGCGCCCGAATCCGGCGGGATCAGGCCGGTGATCATGTAAAAGCAGGTCGTCTTGCCGGCCCCGTTGGGACCCAGCAGGCCCGCGACCTCGCC
The DNA here is from genome assembly GCF_002500885.1 of Brevundimonas sp. UBA7838. Taxonomy (NCBI): domain Bacteria; kingdom Pseudomonadati; phylum Pseudomonadota; class Alphaproteobacteria; order Caulobacterales; family Caulobacteraceae; genus Brevundimonas; species Brevundimonas sp. UBA7838. The sequence continues at coordinate 19,144 of NZ_DLTK01000108.1, read as the reverse complement.
GCGCTGCACCGTCAGGGACACGTCGCGCACCACCTGACGCTGGCCGAACGACCGGGCCAGGTTCATCACCCGCAGGCCCTTTTCCGCAGGCGCGGGCGCCACGGCGACCGGTTGCGGCCGCTCATCCAGGTTCAGGGCTGACAGTTCCTTGCGCGCCAAATGCTCAGGTCCGTGACGGCCAGACGGCCTCAGTTCGAGTTGGGATAGAAGACGCCCTGCACGCGGCTTCCGGCGGCGCCGCGCGGCGCGCCGTCCATGCGGGCAGTTTCGGTGTTGATGTTGTAGACCAGGCGCGAGCCGGTCAGGACGTTCTTGCCCTGGGTCAGGATGACGTTGCCCGTTACCACGATCTCGCCGTTGCCCAGATTATAGACGGCGCGGTCGCCGCGCATCGACTGGTCGGGCGTCACGAAATAGACGGTGCCGCTGGCCTCGGCGCGTTGCAGATCGCCGCCCTCTCCGCTGACCAGGGTCAGGGTGTCGGCGCGGAAACGGTTGCCGCCCTGCGTCGCCTCGGCCCGGCCGCGCAGGATGATGCGATTGGGGGCGTATTCGACCGAGTCTGCGCCATAGGCGACGGGCTGATTGGTCGCCTGGGCCTGCGCGTCAACCAAGGCCGGCATGCCCACGACGGCGGCCGCCGCGACGACAGCCAGCGCCTTCGAAATCTTCGTCACGATCATCCGCCTGACCCCTTGGGCGTCAGAACGCCCTTCACCTTGTTGTCGCCTGCGCCGTCGAACACGACGCGCTGTCCCTGATCGTAGATCGCATAGGACGATGCGTTGATGGTTCCAATAGGGCCGGAACCCTGAACGCCCTTTGAACCGGTGACGTTTCCGGTCGAGGTGTCGACCACCGCCTCGGGCGTGGTCAGGACGAAGCCCGTGCCGCCGTCCGAAATGCGCACGTTCGGGCCGATCGTCACCGTCTTGGCCTGCTCGTCATAGATGCCGCCGTCGGCGGTCAGTTCGGTGACCTTGCGCCCGCCCAGGTTCAACTTCAGCGCCGGGCCGATCAGTTTGAACTTGCCGGTATTGGGGTCGCGCACGGCGCCCTGGGCGCCGACGGTGAAAGCGCGGCCTTGCGCGTCCTGACCGTGGAACAGGGGGGCGTCCAGGCGAACTTCCTGGCTCTGGCTGGCCTTGCGCTCCACCCCCGATATGACGGTGCGGAACACAGTCCAGGTCAGGGCGCCGCCCGCCAGCACCAGGATGATGATCGGCAGAACGCGGCGATACAACTTCACCCGCCGCGAGCGCGCACGCCAGCGCGCGCCGGCCAGGGCGACCCTGGCCTCGTCGGCCTCGATGCGGGACTGTTCGCCGTGTTCGGTCAAGCGCGCCTCAGCTGTGGGCGAAGATGTCGGTCTCGTCCCAGCCGGCCAGGTCGAGCGCCGACCGCGTCGGCAGGAAGTCGAAACATTCAGCGGCCAGTTCGGTTCGCCCTTCGCGCGCCAGCATCATATCCAGCTTGGCCTTGGCCGCGTGCAGATAAAGGACATCCGACGCCGCATAGTCCAGCTGCGCCTGGCTCAACGTCTCGGCGCCCCAGTCCGAGGACTGCTGCGCCTTGGACAGGTCCACGCCCACCGTCTCGCGCACCACGTCCTTCAGCCCGTGCCGGTCAGTGTAGGTGCGCGCCAGCTTGGAGGCGATCTTGGTGCAATAGACCGGCCGCGTCTCGACGCCGAGGTGCAGCAGGAACATGCCGATGTCGAACCGGCCGAAATGGAAGATCTTGGTCACCGCCGGATCGGTCAGCACCCGCTTCAGGTTCGGACAGTCATAGGCGGGCCGGTTCAGCCGCACGACATGGGCGTTTCCGTCGCCCGACGACAGCTGCACCACGCACAGCGGATCGCGGCGGAAGCGCAGGCCCATCGTCTCGGAATCGATGGCGACCTCGGACCCCAGGTCCAGATCGTCGGGCAGGTCGCCCTCATGCAGGTAAACGGTCATGCTCAGGCTCTTACACGGCGAACGCGGCGCGCGAAACGGGCAAGCTCAACCACGAACGGGCCTCAAGCAGCGGGGCGGCGCGCGCGAGGCGATAGGCCAAAACAAAGAAAGCGCCGCACCGTTCGGTGCGACGCTTTCTGAAAGATGGTGCCCAGAAGAGGACTCGAACCTCCACGGCCGTTAAGCCACTGGCACCTGAAGCCAGCGCGTCTACCAATTCCGCCATCTGGGCCCCGTCGGCAGCGCCTTGCGGCGTTTCCATCGGGAAGGCGCGGACCTCTAAGGGAGGCTCCGGGCGGGGTCAACAAGGATTTTTCGCCTTTGCGAGATTTCTTGCGCGCGCGGCGCGGCAAGCCTGGCCGCGCATCATTTTCGATCCGCGTTCGGCGGTGACTTAATGAGCGCTAAGCCTGTTTTCTAACCCCGTCTTGAGTCCAGGTCGCCTAGAAGCGCCTGATGGCGAACCCGTTTCTCAGCCCCTCTGCGCCAGAGCGCTTCGTCCCGGAGCGCCGCGCCCGGCCGCGCGCGCCGTTCCGCCAGAACCGCCGCGCCCACGAGCGGGTGACGATCCTTGGTCAATCGATGGATCTGGTGAAGCCGGAAGAGGTGCTGCACCACATTCAGCAGGCGGTGCGGCAGGGGGCAAAGAGCCTGATCGCCAATCACAATCTGCACAGCCTGTATCTGATGCAGAAGCGACCTGAACTCGGCGCCTTTTACGACAAGGCCGATCTGATCGAGGTCGATTCGACGCCGCTTTTGGCATTCTCGCGCGCCCTGGGTCTGCACAGCCGGGGCTTTCATCGCTGCACCTATCTGGACTGGCGCGACCATTTCTGGAGCGTGGCGAACCGTCAGGGCTGGCGGGTCCTGTCCGTCGGCGGCGCGCCCGGCGTCGGCGACGAGGCGGCGCGCCGGCTGAAGCTCCGCTATCCGGACGCCGACATCGCCATCCACCACGGCTTCTTCGACGCCCGGCCCGGTTCGTCCGAGAACGCCGCCGTCCTGGATCGGATCACGGCCTTCCAGCCCCATATCCTGTTCGTCGGCATGGGCATGCCGCGCCAGGAACTGTGGATCGACGACAACTTCGAGCGCCTGCCCGATTGCGTCATCCTGTCGGTCGGCGCCGCCTTCGACTATGAGGCGGGAGTTCAAAGCGCGGCCCCGCGCTGGATGGGACGCGCCGGCATCGAATGGGCCTATCGCCTGCTGCACGACCCGAAACGGCTGTTCGTCCGCTACTGCGTCGAGCCCTGGACGCTGCTCCCTCTGGCCCTGCGCGACATCGGCCAGGCCAGGGGTCGCAGCCGCTGATCACGTTATTCCTACTGGCCAGATAGATATTTATCGCCATGATCCCTCGGACCGCCGCGTGTTATCGACAGCGACGGAAACGGAAAACGGGGGTGCGCGTGCCGCAGCAGAATGGACCGCATGTCGCCATCGTCGGCGCGGGTTTCAGCGGCCTGCTGACCGCCGTCAATCTGCTGAAGGCCTCGCGCGATGTGCGCGTCACCCTGATCGAACGGCGCGGCGTTTTCGGTCCCGGCACCGCCTATGACACCGGAAATCCCGGCCATCTGCTGAACGTCCGCCTGGACAATATGAGCGCCTTTCCCGACCAGCCCAGTCACCTCGCCGACTGGCTGGCCGAACAGCCGTCGTGGCGCGCCCAGGACGGCTTCATCACCCGCGGCGTCTATGGCGACTATCTTCAAGCCCTGCTGGACGAGGCGCTGGACGACGCCCCCGACCGACTGAACCTGATCGGCGCCGAGGCTCAGTCCATCGATCGCCAGGACGACGGCTGGCGTATCCTGACCAGCGACGGACAGATCGCGGCCGATCAGGTCGTGCTGGCGCTGGGCAATCTGGAGCCCGCCTCGCCCCCCGGCGTCGAGGACGCGTTGCGCGCCTCCCCTGCCTATGTCGAAAACCCCTGGCGGTTCGATCCTCAGACGGCGCGAGACGCCCGCAACGTCCTGCTGATCGGTTCGGGCCTGACGATGGTGGATGCGGCCATCACCCTGCGCCGGCCCGGACGCCGCCTGACCGCCCTGTCGCGTCACGGCCTCCTGCCCCGCTCCCACGCGACCGTTCCGCCCACGCCCTATGTCGGCGCGTTTTCGGGCAGCCCGGCCGAAATCCTGCGCCAGATCCGCGCCGCGACAGCCGAGGCCAATTGGCGCGCCGTGTTCGACCGCCTGCGCCATTCCGCGCGCGACATTTGGCGCGGCTGGTCGCGGGTGGAGCGCAGCCGCTTCCTGGGCCATCTGCGCCCCCTGTGGGATGTGCATCGCCACCGCCTGTCGCCCGGTCCGGCCCGCGACATTCATTCCATGCTGGCCGGCGGCGAACTGACGATCCTGGCCGGCAAGCTGACCGAGTTGAAGGCGACCGACGTCATCGAGGTCTCGTGGCGTCCACGCGGAAAAAAGCGCGCCATCAAGGAGCGGTTCGACCTGGTCGTGAACTGCACCGGGCCCCTGGGCGTGATCTCAAAGAGCACCGAACCGATGATCCGCGACATCCTCGACAAGGGTTATGGTCGCCCCGACCCCTTGGGCCTGGGCCTGCAAGTCGATGACGAGGGCGGTCTGCTGGACGGGGCGGGCGCCTCCGCGCGGGGCCTTCACGCCATCGGCCCCCTGACGCGCGGCGCCTTCTGGGAGATGACGGCCGTGCCCGACCTGCGCGGCCAGGCCCGCGATCTCGCCGCCCGTATCCTGTCGGACCGCCCCTAGACCGGAACAACCGACGCGTTTAGCCTTCACACCCGAAACGATCAGGGGCGATGACATTGGAGGCAAGAAGAGGCATCGGCCTACTGGTGGCGGTCCTGTCGCTGGGCCTGACGGCCTTTACGCCTCAGAGCGTGTCGGACTATCGGCTTGTCTCTGCCGACAAGGTGCGCATCGACGTCTTCGGCGAGGCAGCGCTGGGCGGCGAGTTCGTGATCGACGCCAACGGCCGGATCGCCCTGCCCCTGATCGGCGAGGTCCAGGCTGCTGGTCTGACAGGCGCCCAGCTTCAGGACGCCGTCGCTCACGCCTTGAGCCAGGGCTATCTGAACCAGCCGCGCGTCACCGCCCAGGTCCTGACCTATCGGCCGATCTACATCCTGGGCGAGGTCAATCGGCCAGGTGAATACCCCTATCTGCCGGACCTGACGGTGTTGAACGCCGTGGCGACGGCACAAGGCTTCACCTATCGCGCCAATACGCGCCGTGTCTTCGTGCGTCGCGCCGGATCACAGGTCGAAGAAGCCCAGCCGCTGACCGCCGATGCGCGTGTTTCGCCCGGCGACACCCTGCGAATCGGCGAACGCTACTTCTGACCTGCCGTCAGATCGGCATCGCCATGATTTCCTTATAGGCGGAAATCACCTGATCGCGGACCGAGATCACGGTCTCCAGGGACGCCTCGGCCGAGCTCAGCGCCGTGACCACGTCGATCAAATTGCCCTGGCCCTGAACCGAGCGGGTCATCTGGGTTTCGGCCGCGCGCGACTGCTGGGTCATGTCGGTCATGGCGTTCTTGACCAGGTCGGCGAAGCCGCCGTCCCCAACGCCGGGCGCCTGGGCTGCTGTCGGCATGGCGCCGCCCTGAACGGCGGCATAGGCCTTGGCGGCCATCATCGGATTCATGGCCTAGTCCTCAGCGTTTGATGATGTCGAGGGTGCGGCTGTCCATCGACCGCGCCGCCTCGATGACGTTCAGATTGGCCTCATAGGCGCGCTGCGCCTCGCGCATGTCCATCGCCTCGACCAGGGTGTCGACATTGGGCCGCATCACATAGCCCTGCGCGTTCGCGGCCGGGTGCGACGGGTCATAGTCCATCTTGAAGTCGCCCTGGTCAGGCCGCACCTCGGCCAGGGTGACGCCGGTCGCCCCATCGACCTCGCGCGCCTGGAAGACCGGGATCTGGCGGCGATAGGGCTCGCCGCCCGGCGTGCGCGCCGTCGACTGGGCGTTGGCGATGTTTTCGGCGATCACGCGCATGCGCGACTGCTGCGCCTTCAGGGCCGAGGCCGCCACCGCCATGGCGCTGTTCGAAGGGGGGATGGGATCAGGCATGGGTCAGTCCTTCTCGGCCATCGGCCTCAGGCGCCCGGCCGCTTGGCGGCCATGCGGATCATGGACATGGATTTCTGGTAGAAGCCGATGGCGGCGTCATAGGCCATGCGGCTCTCGGCCATCTTCAGCATCTGCTCTTCGACCACCACCGAATTGCCGTCCAGCGTGGTCTCCGAATCGGGCGCCTTGGTCGGGGCGAACCGCACCGGCGAACCGGCCGGCGCGATATGGGCCGCATTGGTGCGCACCATCTGCAGCCCCCCGCCCGAGCGCATGGCGGCGGCGAAGTCGGTCGGCTGTTTCAGGTCGCGCCCGACGAAGCCCGGCGTATCGGCGTTGGCGACGTTCTCGGCGATGACCCGCTGGCGGGCGTCCAGCCAGCCCAGTCGGCCCTTGATCTGCCCCAGCAGCGGTATGTCGGCGACGCCCATGGCGGTCTCCCGTGCGACGCAAATGCGCGCGATGGGCAGAAAATGCCGCCTGGATGGTTAATAGGGGGTTATCTCAACGGGTCGTTAACCGTGCTAGTTAACATTCAGGGTCTAAGCGCGGACTGCGCGGGGCCTTTGCAGCGTCATGAATTTCCTCGATCTCGCCCGGGCGGTCTTCGGCCTGGCCTTCACCCTCGGCCTGATCGGGATCGCGGCCTGGGCTGCGCGCCGCTATGCGCCGCAAATCCTGGCGCGGCTGAATGCGGAGCGCGGCGAGCGCCGGCTTCAGGTCGTCGAGACCCTGGTGCTGGACCCCGCCCGTCGCCTCGTTCTGGTCCGCGTCGACGAAGAGGAACGGCTGATCCTGCTGGGCGAAGGCCGCGAACTGATCGAACCGCGTCAGCCCCCTATCGGTAAAATGGGAGGCGGCCAGTGAAGCCCGCCGTCTTCGTCAAGCCGACCGGCGCCGAGCTGAAACGCGCGGCCCTGCTGTCGCTGTTCACCACTCTGGTCTGCCTGGCCTGGCCCGTCGCGGCCCTGGCTCAGCAGGCGGCGCAAAGCGGCTCGGCCCTCAACATCGATCTGGGCACCGGCGCCGGCCTGACCCAAAGGGTGGTCCAGCTGGTCGGTCTGATGACCGTCCTGTCCTTGGCGCCGTCGATCGTCATCATGACCACCAGCTTCGTGCGGATCATCGTGGTCCTGTCGCTGCTGCGCACGGCGCTGGGCCTGCAACAGTCGCCGCCGAACGCCGTCCTGGTGTCTCTTTCACTGTTCCTCAGCGCCATCGTCATGGCCCCGACCTGGCAGGACGCCTATGATTCGGGCATCCGTCCGCTGATGGATCAGCAGATCGAACTGCCTCAGGCCTTCGATCAGGCGTCCGAACCCGTAAAAACCTTCATGCTGGCCCAGGTGGACCGCGGGGACCTCGCCCTGTTCACCCGTCTCTCGAAGATCGACCCGCCCCAGAACGTCCAGGACCTGCCCCTGCGCGTGGTCACCCCGGCCTTCATGATCAGCGAGCTGAAGAAGGCGTTCGAAATCGGATTTCTCCTTTTCGTTCCGTTCCTTGTGATCGATCTGGTGGTGGCCAGCGTGCTGATGTCCATGGGCATGATGATGCTCCCTCCGGTGGTGGTTTCCCTCCCCTTCAAGTTGATCTTTTTTGTGCTGGTGGACGGCTGGCGATTGGTCGCCGGAAGCCTGGTCGAGAGCTTCCAGCGGGCGTCCGGTACCGGATAATCCCCCGCCCCATATGGCTTTAAGCGTCATCGGCGCTTGCAAAGCGTATGGAAATCCGTGTTGATCCCCCGGTCCTCGCTCGGAATCGGGCGACTAACACTGGAAACGCTTCTTATGACCACTCAAGCCGAACTGATCGCCGCCGTCGCCAAGGACGCTGGTGTTTCGCAGGCCGACGCCGGCAAGGTGCTGACCGCGATCGTCGAAAACATCCACTCGACCCTGAAGTCGGGCGGCGACATCCGCATCTCGAACCTGGGCGTCTTCGACACCGCCGACCGCGCTGAGCGCGAAGGCCGCAACCCGGCTACCGGCGCAACCATCAAGATCGCCGCCTCCAAGGCCGTGCGCTTCCGCGTCTCCAAGCCGCTGAAGGACGCCGTCAACGGCTAAGCCTTTTCGGTCCTGCGATGCAGGACCGGCACTGCTCGACGGGCGGGGGTCGCGATGCGATCTCCGCCCGCTTCAATTTCAGGCGGCGCTCTTCGCGTCAGCGTCTTTTCTGAACGCCTGTTTGGCGCTGTTGACCCAGCCGACGAAGGTGTCGGCCTGGCTGGACAGATTGGCGAAGTCGCCCGTCCCCGCCACGCCCGACAGATTGTCGTCCAGCGCGACCCGCAGCGCCGCCGCCGACCGCGCGCCGGGAACCATCGGCCCAAAGCGCCCGCTCAGCCGCTGCAGCGCGGCCCGATCGCCCGCCAGCGAATAGCCGACGCCCGCCCGGATCAGCCAGCTTTCCTCGGCCGGCGTCAGCGGCGTGGTCCCGGTCTTGTAGCGATCGCCCAGCCGCGCCTCATAGATCGGCGCCGCTTCGCCCCACTTCTGCTGCTTCCAGAAGATGTCGGCCCGCACCTCGCGCGCTGAGTTCGACTGATCCCGGTCCAGCACCTCCAGCGCATGGTCGAACCGGCCCAAATCCATCAGGGCGCGCGCCTCCAGCGCCCGGCGCTCGCTGTTCATCGCATTGGGCAGCAGGGTGGTGCGCGAGCCCCAGATGGCCTGCAACGCCTTCTCCGGCTGGCGGTCCATCAGATAGACGGTGGCCAGATTGGTCGCGACCTGGGCCTTGGCCACCCCGTCCAGACGCTCGTCCACTTGGTGCTTCAGCAGTTCGGCGGCCTGATCCAGCAGGTCCACGTCGATCAGCCGGCGCGACAGACGCCGCACCATCTCGTCGCCGTCCGCCCCGATCGGGGTCAGTTCGCGGAAGTCATAGAACAGCGCCAGCGCCTGCACCGGCTGCAAACCGTCCGCCGCCCCGTCCAGGAACAGGGCGCGGAAGGCGTTTGCCTGATCCGCCTGCACCTCGGCTGCACCCGGCACGCCCGCCATCCGCTTGCCCGCGCCGCGCAGGGCGTCCAGCGCCTCGCGGTATCGCCCCTGCTGCAGATAGATGCCCGACAGTTTGCGCACGACCGCCATCTCGGTCGCATCCCCGCGCCAGCGCCATTTCAGCTGTTCCAGCTGGGCCGTCGCCTGATCCGGCGTGATCGCGCCCTTGTCCAGCTCCAGACTGATGGCGCCCAGTTTCGCCGGCGTCGCGATCCCGTCCAGCGGCGCGCGCGCCACGGCCTTGTAGACCGCCAGCGCCCGGCTCTTGTCGCCGTTCAGCTCGAACATCCGCGCCTGCACCAGACGTGCGGTCAGTTGATCGACCGCCGGCGCGTCCTGGCTGAACACATATGCCAACAGTTGCTGGGCGGCGGCGAGATCGTTCAACTGGATCGCGGCCATGGCGTGGGCCGCGCCGAATCGCGCGCGCCATTCCTTGGGGAAGCTGTCGATGGCCGGGGCGCCGGCGGCGAAGTTGCGACGCGCCCCCTCCCAGTCGCCCATTTCCGAGGCGATATAGCCCAGCCAGACCTTGGTCGCCGGATCGTTGGCCAGAGCCGCGCCCGCGAAATCGACCTGGGCCTCCTCCAGCCGCCCGACGCCGACGCGCGCCACGCCGCGCAAGCCGCGCACTTCGGGCTCGCCTTGCAGATTGGGCGCCTTGGCGATCAGGACGTTCAGCACCCCGATGGCCTCATAGTTCAGGCCCGACCCGACCAGGAACCGCGCCAGCGCCATCCGCGCCTCGATCGGCGCGCGCGGATTGTCCGCCGCCGCGATCGTCTCCAGCCCCGCTGCGTCTTGCAGCCGGCGATAGCGGTCCGAGAATCCCGCCTCGCCCGTCGCGGCCCAGGCCTCGTCGATCAGCGCCGGATAGGCCGCCCGCTTGGGCGCATCCGCATTGTGGTCGCCCGTCTCCAGCCCGGCCGCCGGCGACGACAGCGCCAGCCCCTTGGGCCGGCTCAGCGTCACCAGATCGCCCGCCGCCTCGATCTTCAGGTCGTCGGCCGCCGTCTCCACAGCCAGACCCTGCGCCGTCGGGATCAGGCTCAGATCGACCGTGCGCCGTCCGCCGGCGTAACCCTTGCCGGGCGCCAGGGCCGTCACCGCCGCGAACCGGTCCCCGACCAGCGGGTCGGTCAGCCAGACCGCCTTGGTCGCCTCGGCCATCTGCGCCACCAGCACCGGCGCGCCGTCGTCGGACCGGCCGACCTCGACCCCGCCCGCCGCACCGTCTGGGCCGCCCAGGGTCACGGTCCAGGTCCCGCCCTGCCCCTGCGCCGAGACGCCCAGCCCTTCGGGTTCGGCGATCCTCAGGGCCGTATAGCCCTGCCCGGCCGCCCACTGGGCGTTCTTGGCCGATCCCAGCGCCTTGGCGCCGCTCATATCCATGCGGGCGGCGGTGTCGAACACGACCCATACCGCATCGCCACGGCGGAAGACGGCCGCCCCCACCGGCGCGCCCCAGTCGAAGGTCAGGACAGTCTTGCCGCCGGCCGTCTCGGCCCGCACCGGCACCACGGCCTTGGTCGTCTGCGGCGCGGCGGCGTCCCCGCCCTCCGGCGCCTTGCCGGGCGCATAGAGGTTCAGCCACACCGCCCCGTCCGCCACGCCCGAGCGCGCATCCGCGCCCTGTTCCAGCGTCAGGATCAGGTCCGTGCCGCCCGCGCCCCGGCTCGGCCGCGTCTCGACCGACTTCACCCCGGCCGGCGGATCGACCTTCAATCGCGAGACGTCGGGCGCAGCGGTGGTCCCCAGCCGGACGACGACCTTGTCGCCCTCGCGGCTGATGCGCGAGCGCACCCCGATCACGCCGCCGAACTCGACCCGCGTGAACTCGGCGTTTGCGCCGATATTAATGGACAGCGGATCGCGCGACCGCCCGACTTCCTGGGCCAGCGGCGCCATCGGCGCGAACACGACGGCGCCGGCCGTGGCGGCGGCCACGGTCGTCTTCAGGATGCGCTTTGTCGGCGAGGCCCCGGACATATCTCCCGACCCATGCCGCACAAGGCCTTTAATCGCGGTTAACCGCCGTTCACCGTGATGATGGATGGCGTTAGGACAACCGGTCCACGCGACAGCGCCGTATTAAGCGCCCATAGTCGTCCCATGACCGATTATCCTCGCCTCAGCACCCTGAAGACCGGCCTGGCCTGTCGCTGCCCCCGCTGCGGCAAGGGTGCGCTATTCAAAGGCTACCTGACGCTACAGACGGAATGTCCGGAGTGCGGGCTCAGCTACGCCTTCGCCGATCCGGCGGACGGCCCGGCCTTCTTCGTCATGACGGCCGTCGGGGTGGTGGGGATGATCCTGCTGATGGTGTTCGACTTCACCGTCCACCCGCCGATCTGGGTGCATCTGGTCGTGACCCTGCCGATCCTGGTCGCCCTGTGCCTGGGCTGCCTGCGCCCCTTCAAGGCCTGGCTGGTCGCCGAGCAATATGTCCATAAGGCCGCGCCGCCCGAGTTCTCCTCGAACGGCAAGCACGGACCCTTCTAGGGTTCGATCACCGTCAGCTCGGCCCAGCGCGCCCGCGCGCTGTCGACGGCCTTGGCCCAGCCCCTGGCCACCGGCCGGTTCGGGTTGGGCCGGATCGTCAGGGCGAACACATCCTCCAGCCCGAACGGCGCGGCGACGCTGAGGCTGTCGTCCGCCTCCAGCCGCACCCCGACCGCAAAGGTCGGCGCCACGAACCGCCCCAGCGCCTCGTCGGTCGAAGGCAACGGCGCATAAGGTTCGCCGAACCGGTTCTGGAACCACAGGTGCACCCGCGCCTGGTTGCGGACCTCGACCTGGCTGCGGAACGGTTCGTCGAAGGCGGCGGCGACGCGTTTGATGACGACGTCCTCGGCCTCGTAGGACAGGTCCGAACCGTCGAAATAGGCCAGGTCGTAGTCCTTGACCCCATAGCCCGCCGGCCGCCCCGTCCTGGCGTTCCACACGGCCTGATAGACCGCTCCCGACACCAGCCGCCAGTCGGGCAGGTCCAGCGCCCGGACGGTCGTCAGGACGTGCATCAAACCAGCATCGGCGCGCACGATGGCGGTCAGTTCCGCCTCCAGCTCGCTCATCCCCGCACCGGCCAGCCGTGGTCCAGCGGCCCGTGTCCGCCGCCCAGGCCCGGCGCCCGGCGGATCGCCTCGCCGACATAGGCCCAGGCCTCGGCCACCGCGACCTCCAGCGGCCGCCCCATCGCCAGCCCGGCTGCACAGGCGCTGGCCAGGGTGCAGCCGGTGCCGTGGGTGTGGCGGGTGTCGACCCGTTCAGCCTCCAGCACCGTCTCGCCGTCTGCGGTCATCAGCAGGTCGATCACCGTCGGCCCCGACACATGCCCGCCCTTCATCAGCACCGCCCGCGCCCCCATGGCCAGCAGGGCCTCGCCCGCCCGCCTCTGGCCGTCCAGGTCGTGGACCGCAAAGCCTGTCAGGGCCTCGGCCTCGGGCGCATTGGGCGTCAGCAGGGCCGCGCGCGGGATCATCAACCGCTTCACCGCCTCGACCGCCGCATCCGGCAACAGCGGGTGCCCGCCCTTGGCCACCATGACCGGATCGACCACCGCAGCGGCGTCCGCCTCGTCCAGCAGGGCCGCGACCGTCTCGACCACCTCGACCGAGCCCAGCATGCCGGTCTTGACCGCATCGGTCCCGATGTCGTCCAGCACCGCCCGCGCCTGGGCCGCGATCAGATCCAGCGGCAGCGGATGAACGCCGTGGACGCCCAGGGTGTTCTGCACCGTGATGGCCGTGATGGCGGTGGCGGCGAACCCGCCCATCATCGTCACGGCCTTGATGTCGGCCTGGATGCCCGCACCGCCGCCGCTGTCGGACCCCGCCAGGATCAAGACGCGTCCTTGATGAAGCGCGCTCATGCCGCCGCCCCCGAAAACAGTTTCAGCCCGACGATGCCCGCCACGATCAGCAGGATGCACACGGCCCTGACCGCCGTCGCCGGCTCGCCATAGACCAGGATGCCGACCACCGCCGCGCCCACCGCCCCGATGCCGGTCCACACTGCATAGGCCGTGCCGATCGGCAGCTTCTGCGTGGCGACCCACAACAGGATCATGCTGCCCGCCAGCGCGATCAGAACCCCCAGCGAGGTCCACGGCCGGCTGACGCCCACATTCTTGAGGCCCGAGGCCCACAGGACCTCCAGCAGACCGGCGACAACCAGCGTCGCCCACGGATTGATCGACATCACCCAGGACATGGCGACCAGATGGAACAGGCCGCGGTCCGGAGCAAGCCGCGATCAGCCGCCCAGCGGCCCCTTGAAGATGAAGAAGGCCCCAAGCGCGATGAAGGCGAAGCCGACCAGGTGGTTCACCGTCAGCTTCTCGCCCAGATACAGGACCGAGAAGCCGGCGAAGACCAGCAGGGTGATCACCTCCTGCATCGTCTTCAGCTCGGCCGGCGAATAGACCTGAATGCCGATCCGATTGGCCGGCACCGCCAGCCAGTATTCGAAGAAGGCGATGCCCCAGCTGGCGATGACCAGGATCCACAGCGGCTTGTGGTCGAACTTCAGATGACCGTACCAGGCGAAGGTCATGAAGACGTTCGACAGGCACAGCATGACGATGGGGGCGATGTAGGCGGTCAGGGGCATGTGGCGCATCAGGGCTGTTGCAGACCTGCCCTCTACACCGGCTGCGACCGTCCGTCGCGGGGCTTCAATCCGCCGCTGTCACCGCCACCTGGACCTTCAGCGCTTGCACCGTTTCGCGCACATCGTGGACCCGCACCATCCGCGCCCCGCGCCGCGCACCTTCCAGCGCCAGCGCCAGCGACCCGCCCAGCCGGTCGGTCGCCAAGCTCGCCGTTGGATCGATGGCCTGGATCGTGCGCTTGCGACTGGCGGCGTACAGCACCGGAAAGCCCAGATCGACCAGCGCGTCCAACCGCGCCGTCAGCGCCATGTTATGCGCCAGCGTCTTGCCGAACCCGATGCCGGGATCCAGCCAGATCCGCTCGCGCGCCACGCCCGCCGCCATCGCCGCCTCGGCCCGCCCGCGCAAATAATCCCGCACTTCGCCCACCACGTCGTCATAGCGCGGGTCCGCTTGCATCGTGCGGGGTTCGCCCTTCATGTGCATCAGCACGACGTCGCACCCCAGTTCGGCTGCGACCGCCTCACTGTCGAGCGCATGGCTCAGCGCCGTCACGTCGTTCCACATCGTCGCCCCGGCCGCGACGGCGGCGCGGGCGACGGCGGGCTTCATCGTATCGACGCTGATCGCCCCGCCCCAGCGCGCGCGGACGCCGGCGATGACCGGCGTGACCCGCTCGATCTCCTCGGCCTCGCCCACCGGCTCGGCCCCCGGCCGGGTGCTCTCCCCGCCGATATCGAGCACATCGGCCCCGTCCGCGACCAGCCGCATGGCCTGATCAATCGCGCCTTCGGTCGAGGCCCACCGCCCCCCGTCCGAGAAGCTGTCGGGCGTCACATTGACGATGCCCATCACCTGCGACAAGGCGGCCGTCCGAGCGGTTTGACTTTCATGGGCCATGGGACCAGCCTGTAACCGTGATCGCGCATTTCGTCAGCCAGGCTCGACGCCTTTCCCACGCGGGACGCCTCGTCGCAGGCGACTGACCCGGAACGGCCGCGCGCCCTTCGCCCCGTTCCGGGCATCGATCTGAACCCAATCCTTCTCGTCGCCGCATGACGCCACGCGCATGCGGCGTCCCATGCCGTCTGCGAGCCCGCCATGACCAAATCCACTCTGCCCGTCCGCCCCGACATCTTTCTCAGCGCCCAAGACCACGACACCTTGTCGCGCCTGGTCGGCGACATGCCCGGCGGAGGCGTGGCGGGGATGCTTCAGGAGGAACTGGAGCGCGCCGTCATCTGCGAACCGGGCGACCTTCCCAAGGGCGCCGTCCCCCTGAACCGTTGGCTGCACTATATCGACGGCCGCGCGTCCGATCCGCGCCGCATCCAGATCGTCCTGCCCGCAGACGCCGACATCGATGCGGGCAAGGTTTCGGTCCTGTCCCACGTCGGAGCGGGCCTGATCGGTTTGGTCGAGGGCCACACCATCGCCTGGACCGACCCCTCCGGCGCCGCGCGCAGCCTGACACCGGTCATGGTCGAGGATCCGGAAATCCTTGGCGGCGACTAGCGCCCGATCAGACCGCCCAGCGCCTCCAGATAGACGGCGAAAGCCTTGCGGCCGGCGGGGGTGATGGACACGCGGGTCAGGGGCTTGTTGTTCACGAAGCTCTTGGCCACGGCGACGTATCCCGCTTCCTCCAGCTTCTTGATATGGACCGACAGATTGCCCTGCGTAGCCTCCAGCACCGTCTTCAGCTCGGTGAAGTCGGCGGCCTCGGCGTCAGCCAGATAGACCATGATCCCCAGCCGCATCCGGCCGTGGATGACCTCGTCGATCTTGCCGAGCGCGTCCAGCCTCATGGATCAGCCGAGGTCCGCGTCGACGGCGCGGGCCTTCAGCGCCGCACGCGTCATGACCCAGCCCGGTCCTGCGAACAGCAAGAACAGGGCGAGGGTGCAGACGTAGAGATAGATCACCGCGTCGCGCACCAGCACGCCGAGCGCGACCGCCGTGATCCAGCCGCCCAACGATGTCGCCAGCATCCATGGCTTCTTCTTCAGACTGTAGGCCACGAACCAGGCCGCCGACTGAAGCGCGAAGATCATCGCCGGATAATAGAGCCAGACAGCGAAGTCCTGATCGCGGCGCGCGCCCACGCCGAACACGATGATGATCGCCAGATTGGCCATACCTGCGCCGCTGAAGGCCGCGTTCAGGGTGCGGGTGACGATGGGGCCGGCCGTTCCCGTCTTGCGGTCCTCACGCACGGCCCAGGTCAGAACGACAAGGAAGGCGACCGTGATGGCGACCACGAAGCCAAGATTTCCCAGCGGCGGCCAGCGCACGATCCCCCAAACCTGACCAATATGGAACAGGCATTGCAGACCATAGAGCAGACCGCCCGCCAGATAGGCGACGCCCAGCGTCAGGGTCGCTCTGGGATTATTGCCGCCCTGAACAATGGCCTTCATGAAGGCCAGGTCGGCCTCGGGGCCGGTGCGGGACTTGTCGGACATCGCTGTGTGATTCCTGTGCGACGGGCGCGTCCCTCGGATGGACGCCGCCGGAAGGGTTTGCAAATTATTCGGCGGGGACCAGGGCAGGCGCAGGCCGGTTGCGCCACGGCACGCGCCGGCCATTCAGCCACCGTCCCATAAAGCTATGACGGATCAGCAGTTCGTAGGACGCCAGGCACACGGCGAAGACGCCCGCCGACACGCCGATCAGCTTCACCCACCACGGCCCGGCCCAATCCTGCACCGAGACCTGGGCCAGCATGACCAGCGGCAGGTGCACGATATAGATCCAGTAGGAGGCGTCGGACAGGTAGCGTCGGACCGGACTGTGGCCCGAGGCAAACCGCAGGCATAGCCCCGTGGCCGCCAATGCCGAGGCAAAGACGGCGACCGCCGTGACGGCGGCGGCCAGGGCCTTGCCGGCCGTCGGCTTGCCCATCGGCGCGATGCTGGGTCCGCCCGCCAGCACATAGGCCGCGACGCCCGAAACCAGCGCCATGCTGAGGAACAGCGGCGCCCCCTTTGCGATGCGGCCCAGCAGATCACGCCGCCGATCCAGCGCAAAGCCCAGGCCGAAGGCGAGGCCGAACCCGACCAGGGCGGAGGTGTTCGGGATCACGCCCGCGTCCGGCGTCGGCACGGCAAAGAAGGCGATCCACTTCGGATCCAGCCACAAGGCCACAGCCAGCGGGGCGGCCAGCGCGGCAGGCGTCCAGGGGCCGATCAGCGCGCCGGTGATCCCGTCCATGACCGGACCCGCTCGCCCCGCGCGATCCAAGACGCCGAACACGGCCCGCACGATCAGGACGACGGCGTAGAAGAGCGTCAGAACCCACAGAAACCACAGGTGGGTCAGCGGAAAGTTGGTCCAGTCATACGTCGGTGGCGGTGGCGGCGGCGCGCCGGGCGTCACCAGACCATTGGCATGAGCGTTCCAGACCAGGGCCGTAACGATCCCCGCCATGACCGGAAACCAGAAGGCCGCCAGCGGCCCGGCGATCCGCACCACCCGATCCTTGGCGAAGGCGACCCAGCCCCGCCGCGTCAGCATCCTATGGGCGAACAAGCCCGCGATGAGGAAGAAGGCCGTCATGCGAAACAGATGGATGGCGAAGAACAGCCAGGCGGCGCCGATCGACCGGCTGTCGTCCGCCACGATCCAGATCTGCTGCGGAAAGAAGGACAGGCTGGTGTGAAGCAACACCCCCAGCAGCAGCGCCCCGGCGCGCAACGCATCCAGTCCGTGCAGCCGCTCCACCTGCTCTGCTTGCGATATCACCATGACGTCCCTCCAAAAATCGAGACAGCCATATCTCACAGACAGGTTTGCAATGCAAACTTGTTCGTCACAATGCTTTGTGTGGGCAGTGGGTCAGCCAGACGCCCAAAGAAAAAACCCGCCGGGAGATCGCTCTCCCGGCGGGTTCGTCTTCAGATCAGGCCTGGGTTTAGTGGACCGTCGGCACGCTGGTCGCGGCAGGGGCGGCGACCGGGACCTCGATGTCCGTGCCGTCCGACACCGGCGTCACCGGCACCGAGACCGAAGGCCCGGCGTTGGGGAAGTTGTTCTCGTCACGGTTCGGCGCGACGCCCTTCTCCAGCAGATCCTTGATCTCCTCGCCCGAAAGGGTCTCATATTCCAGCAAGGCCTGAGACAGTTTCTCGTGGTCCTCGGCCTTGGTGGTCAGGATCGTGCGCGCTTCATCCCAGCCCGAGGTCACCAGGCGACGGACTTCCTCGTCGATGGTGCGCGCCGTCTCTTCGGAGATGTTCTGGCTGCGGGCGACCGAGTGGCCCAGGAAGACCTCTTCCTGGTTCTCGCCATAGGCCACCGTGCCCAGCTTATCCGAGAAGCCCCAGCGGGTGACCATGGCGCGCGCCAGCTTCGTCGCCTGTTCGATGTCCGAGCTGGCGCCCGAGGTGATGTTTTCCGGCCCGAAGATCAGCTCCTCGGCGACGCGGCCGCCCGCCATAATGGCGATCCGGTCGATCATCTGCTGATATTTCATCGAATAGCGGTCGCCTTCCGGCAACTGCATCACCATGCCCAGCGCCCGGCCGCGCGGGACGATGGTCGCCTTGTGCACCGGGTCGGCCATCTTGACATTCATGGCGACGATGGCGTGACCGGCCTCGTGATAGGCGGTCAGGCGCTTTTCTTCCTCGTTCATCGCCATGGAGCGACGTTCCGAGCCCATCAGCACCTTGTCCTTGGCGTCTTCGAAGTCGCGGTGGGTGACCATGCGACGGTCCTTGCGCGCCGCCGTCAGGGCCGCCTCATTGACCAAGTTGGCCAGATCGGCGCCCGAGAAGCCGGGCGTGCCGCGCGCGATCGTCTTGACGTTGACGTCGGCGGCCAAGGGCACATCCTTCATGTGGACGCGCAGGATGCGTTCGCGGCCGGAGACGTCGGGGTTCGGCACCACCACCTGGCGGTCGAAACGGCCGGGACGCAGCAGGGCCGGGTCCAGCACGTCGGGACGGTTGGTCGCGGCGATCAGGATGATGTTTTCGGACGCCTCGAAGCCGTCCATCTCGACCAGCAGCTGGTTCAGCGTCTGTTCGCGCTCGTCATTGCCGCCGCCGAGACCCGCGCCGCGGTGGCGACCGACAGCGTCGATTTCGTCGATGAAGATGATGCAGGGCGCATTCTTCTTGGCCTGTTCGAACATGTCGCGCACGCGGCTGGCGCCGACGCCGACGAACATCTCGACAAAGTCCGAACCCGAGATCGAGAAGAAGGGCACGCCCGCCTCGCCCGCGACCGCGCGCGCCAGCAGCGTCTTGCCGGTGCCGGGAGGGCCGACCAGCAGGGCCCCCTTGGGAATCTTGCCGCCCAGACGCTGGAACTTGCCCGGATCCTTCAGGAAGTCGACGACCTCCTGCAGCTCGTCCTTGGCCTCGTCCACGCCGGCGACGTCGTCGAAGGTCTTGCGTCCCTTGTGCTCGGTCAGCAGCTTGGCCTTGGACTTGCCGAAGCCCATGGCGCCCTTCGCCCCGCCCTGCATCTGGCGCATG
>NZ_DLTK01000054.1:0-10951 GCF_002500885.1 Brevundimonas sp. UBA7838 | reverse complement strand
CTGGACGCCGCCGCCGTCGCCGCCAGCGGTCAGGCCGCCCAGACGCCCGTCGCCGGCGACAACAGCGCCCGCTACTATTCGGTCCACCGCCAGGCCGGCCGTCACCCCGACGCCATTCCTGCGCCGCAGCAGACCTACCTCGACGCCATGCCTGTCCAGATGGCCCAGACGCCGCAATCCAGCGACCTGGCCCAGCCGGACGGTCCGCCTGCCCTGATCCGCAACGCCAACGGCGCCCTGCGCGCCGTGCCACAGACTGAAGCCGACAACCTGCCATGAGCGATCGCGCCGTGATCGAACCTGCCGAGATCAAGGGCTCGCGCCTGCCCGAACTCATCGCCCTGGCCAGCGAGGAGTCCAGCGAGAAGCGTCGTCTGCTGCTGCGTGAACTGACGGCCCACTTCTTTGGTGCGCCCTCGCCCAACGCAAACGAAACCGCGCTCTACGGCACGGTGTTGGCCAAGTTGTCGGCCGAGATGGAGGTCGCGGTCCGCGCCGAACTGGCCGCCCGTTTCGCACAGGCCCCCAACGCCCCCCACAGCCTGATCCGCCGTTTCGCCGACGACGAGATCGAGGTCGCCGAACAGGTTCTGCGCGCCTCCACCGTCCTGACCGACGAGGATTTGATCCAGGTCGTGCGCAAGCGCAGCCAGGGCCACCTGCGCGCCGTCTCGGGCCGCGCGACGGTGTCCGAGGCGGTTTCCGACGTCATCGTCGAGCACGGCGACGACGACACCTTGAACACCCTGCTGCGCAACGACGGCGCCCAGCTGTCGCGGGCCGCCTCCGAAACCGCCATCGAGCGCGCCAAGGCCAACCCAGCCCTGCATGCCGCCACCGTCGAGCGCCAGAGCCTGCCCGCCGACCTGTTGAACGAGATGTATTTCGTCGTCGAGGCCCGGCTGCGTCACCAGATCCTGGAACAGAACGCGCGCATGGATCCGGCCCTGCTGGAGGCGGCGCTCGCGGCCGGCCGCACCCGGGTGGCCACCGACGACGGCGCCCTGCCCGCCGACTATGCCGAGAACCTGGCATATATCGACGAGCTTCAGGCCGCCGGCCAGCTGACGCCCCAGACCCTGATCCGCTTCCTGCGCTCCAACGGCCGCACGCCCTTCCTGATCGCCCTGTCCAAGCTGGCCGACATCGACTTCCACACTGCGCGCGGTATCGTCGAGCGCAAGGACCTGGACGCGCTGTCGGTGGTCTGCAAGGCGGCCGACATGGACCGCGCCGTCTATCTGACCTACGCCGTCGCCGTCCTGGGCGCCGAGGACAATCCGATGGGCAAGGCCGCCGCCTACGGCCGCATGTACGGCGAACTGACCCGCGACGCGGCCCTGCGCACCCTGCGCTTCTGGCGCATGCGCCGGACAGCCCAGGCGGCCTAACGCCTCGTTGACCTCTCCCTCCCCCCGCGGGGGGAGGGTTGCTGAGGCGCAGCCGAAGCCGGGTGGGGACCGCAACGCGACGTCCAACCATCCTTCCTGTTTCAAGAAGGGGCGTCCCTGCCGGGCCGGCCCCACCCGGTCGCTACGCGACCACCCTTCCCCGCAGGGGGGAGGGAGAAGATCGTGTGTCCCCCAAGCAAAAACGCCCGCCTCCGGTCGGAAGCGGGCGTCTTATGACCGAAAACGGTTCGGTTTATTTCTTCGCGCGGGTTCCGGCGGCGCGGGCGGGCTTGCGGCCGCCTTGGCCCAGGCCCATCGACTTGGCCAGTTCCGAACGCGCCTTGGCGTAGTTCGGGGCGACCATCGGATAGTCTTTCGGCAGACCCCATTTGGCGCGGTATTCTTCGGGGCTCATGTCGTATTTGGTGCGCAGGTGACGCTTCAACGACTTGAACTTGCGACCGTCTTCCAGGCAGATCAGGAAATCGGGCGCGATCGACTTGCGGATCGGCACCGCCGGTTCCTTGGGTTCAGGTTCGGCCTCGACCGGACCGTTCGACACACCCGACAGGGCGGCGTGAATATTGGCGATAAGCGCAGGCAGGGCCTCTGCCGAGACCGAGTTATTGCCGACATAGGCCGACACGATGTCTGCGGTCATCTCCAGCAGTTCGGGCTTATCTTCCATTATCGGCTTCGCTTTCCTGATTTATTGAGTTCGGCTGATTCTCCAACCGAACGACCCCAATAGCGTCATAGGGTTGTTTCGCCGTAAAAGCAAACACGCGTATAAGCGGTGCGATATGCACGTCTATGCATTCGACTTTAGTGATCAGACCTATCGGCCGAAGTCTTCGGCCAGCACCATCATCGCCGCCCGCTCCGGCGCCGAATATTCATCGACGGCGTCATCCTCGCCGTCGCGAATGGCGCGCAACAGCGTGGGCGTCAGGGCTGACGACAAAGACCAGTTCCAGTAACGCAGCACCGTCTGGGCGCGATCGACGGCCAGCATTTCATAGGTGATCTGCACACGCTCCCAGTCGGGATGGATCTTGCCGTCCGCCGTCGTCTCGGGCCGCCGCATCGAGCGCCACAGATTCGTCAGATCGACGCGCGACATCCCGGTCGCCTTGCACAGGATCGCCAGCGGCTCGCCGCCGGGATCGCCCAGAAGCTTGGCCCCCGTCAGCGGCTTGATCCCCGCCAGGAAGGCGATCTCGGACGCCGTCTCGCGCGTCAGGCCTTCGCTGGCGGAGACCATGACGGCGTGTTCCAGATTGTCGAACGGGCTCTTTTCGATGGCGGCGCGATTGCGCTGGCGGCGCTCGATAAACTGAAGCGCCTTGCGCGCGACAGGATCGGACCAGCTTTCGTCATTGGCGATGGCGAAGACGTCCTCGGACGCCTCCTGCATGACTTCGCGTGACACGGCGAACCGTTGCAGGATGGTGCGGCGATCCTCGGGCGCGCACCACCAGAACATGACATAAGCGCCCGACGGCCTCAGCTCGGGCCGCTTCAGCAAGGGGCTGCACAGGCTCGGCGACTGGCGGCTCAGGCCAACCACCGTCTCGATGCCCAGCTGAGACAGGCGCGCGGTCGTGTTGCGCAGCACCGCCTCGATCACCTCCATCTCGCCGAAGGAGAACAGGGTCTCGGTCACGATCTCCGACAGGCCCCGGCGCACGGCCAGCAGCATCCGGTGTTCGAAACTGGCGTCGCGCGCACAGCCGACGATGTCCGCATCGCTCAGCGAAGCGCATTGTTCGATCAGCAGGCCGGCGATGTCCGGATCGTCGCGCAACAGGATGCGCGCCACGCTGTTGGGCAGTTCGGCCAGCGGCGCCAGACGCGCGGCCACGCGCTTGCGCTCATCGTGCGAGGCCAGCCGCAGCATCTCGACCAGCAGGTCGCCCGTCACCGCTCGCTCGAAGGCGTTGATCCGGCTGGCGGGCAGGGACACGACGTCGGCCAGACGCTTCAGCAGCGCCCGGCGCGCACGCAGCGGCGGCGGCGTCGCCTCTTCCCCGATCATGGCTGCCAGATCGCCCATCCCCCCACCTTAGAAGCGAGCGGTTAACCGGGCGTGAGCCGGATCAGCTCTTGTTGACCACCACCACGATGGCCAGGATCACGAAGGC
This sequence comes from Brevundimonas sp. UBA7838, assembly GCF_002500885.1. Lineage (NCBI taxonomy): Bacteria > Pseudomonadati > Pseudomonadota > Alphaproteobacteria > Caulobacterales > Caulobacteraceae > Brevundimonas > Brevundimonas sp. UBA7838. The sequence goes on along the minus strand of NZ_DLTK01000054.1, from coordinate 7,416 downwards.
GATGACCGCCAGCACCCGCGCGATCCACGGCGCGGCGACGAAGACGCCCAGGACGGTGATCCCGCTCTTGACCGCCTCGGGCTGCGTCAAGGCCTCCTTGAACGTGCCCGACGGCCGCGCCGCGTCGCCCGCGATCGGATGGCCGCAGTTGGGACAGGCGACCGCCGCCTCAGACACCTGACGCCCGCAGGCGGGGCAAGGGATCAAGGCCATGCTCAGCCTCCCGCGCGTGGCGTGATGCGGATCTCGACGCGGCGGTTCTTCTGACGCCCGTCGGGATCGTCGGAGCCGTCCGGCTTGACGTTGGGGGCCACGGGCCTCCGCTCGCCAAAGCCCTCGGCGCCCAGGGTGCGCCCGGCCTCGCGTTGCAACCGCGCCGCCACCGCCCGCGCGCGGCGCAGCGACAGCCCTTCGTTATAGGCGTCGTCGCCCTTGGCGTCGGTATGGCCGCCGATGCTGACCTGGGCCTGCGGATAGCTTTTCAGCAGTTCCGCCGCCCGCGTCAGGGCCGGCTCGGCGTCCGCCCGGATCGTCGCCTTGTCGAAGTCGAACAGAACATCGGCCGGCAGGTCGATCACGATCACCCCGTCGGTGCGCCGCGCGTTCAGTTCGCTGAGCAGGCTGCGGGTGGTCTCGACCCGTTCGGGCGCGACCTCGGACGAGACGAACACGCTTTCCAGCGCGCTGTCCGGCCCCGACTTGGCGAAGGTGGACCGGGGCGCGGCCATGTCCTTTTCGAAGGTTGAGCGCAGGCCGATGGCGCTGCCGCTCATCAGCCGCACCGTTAGGGCCGAGGCGACGCAGGGCGTCAATCCTGCGGCCAACAGCGCCGCCGCCATGGCGGGCGCGTGTCGTCCCGTCATCCGGCCGCTCCGCTCGTCGGGTTCTGGGCGGCCTGGGCGGTCAGCGGAATGGTCATGCGCAGGAACGGACCGATGATGCTGTCCGACGTCGAGCCTTCGTTGAACACGACCGAGATCTGGTTCATCCCGGCCGGCACCGCGCCCATGAACACCAGGCGGCCGTTCATGGTGTCGCCCTTGACGATATTCATGTTCGGATTGCCCTCGGGCGGCTTCAAACGCAGCTTCTGGCCGTTGGGCAATTCGATATAGGTGGCGTTGGTCGCCATCTGCACATCGTTCGTCATGTCGCTGGCGAACGAGATGCTGACGTCCAGGATGGTCGCGTCCTCGGCCAGATCGACGTTCTTGACCCGAACCGTGGCGCCCACCTCTGTCACGCCCTGCACATCCACCGGCACATTGCGGATCTGGCGCGGCTGGGCGGTGACGGGGGTGTTGGCGGCGGCTGCGGACTGTTGCTCGGGCGACATCGACGGATCGACCGCCGCCTTGTCGTCATTGTTGGAACAGGCGGCGAGCGCCAGGGCCGAGACGCCGGCGACGGCGATCAGGCGAAGGGCGGCGACAGGCATGAAACGCTCCGGCGTTGTTAATCCGCCGCGCGCCGTCCCTCATCCCAAGCGGAGCCGCACGCGCGTCCGATATCGAACACGCGAACGGCCTAAAAGCTCCGCTTAAAGACCTTCGAAAAGCGCGGTCGAAAGATAGCGTTCTGCGAAGGACGGGATGATCACCACGATGGTCTTGCCCTCATTCTCCTCGCGCGCGGCGATGCGGAAGGCGGCGGTCAGGGCCGCGCCCGAGCTGATGCCGACCGGGATGCCCTCGACCCGCGCGGCCTTTCTGGCCATGTCGAAACTGTCGTCGTTGGAGACCTGCTCGACCCCGTCCACCACCGACGGATCATAGATGGCGGGCACGAAGCCGGCGCCGATGCCCTGGATCTTGTGCGGGCCGGGCGCGCCGCCCGACAGCACCGGAGAGGCCTCGGGCTCGACGGCGATGAACTGCACCGACGCCTTCTTGGCCTTCAGCGCCTGGCCGACGCCCGAGATGGTGCCGCCGGTGCCGACGCCGGCGACGACGATGTCCACCGCCCCGGCCGTGTCGTTCCAGATTTCCTCGGCCGTCGTGACGCGGTGAATGGTGGGGTTGGCCAGGTTCTCGAACTGCGACGGGCTGATGGAGTTCGGCGTGGTCTCCAGCAGTTCCTGCGCCCGCGCGATCGCGCCCTTCATCCCCTTTTCGGCCGGCGTCAGCTCCAGCCGCGCGCCCAGCAGCGCCAGCATCTTGCGCCGCTCGATCGACATGCTTTCAGGCATGCACAGCGTCAGCTTCAGCCCCTTGGCCGCCGCCACGAAGGCCAGGGCGATGCCGGTGTTGCCGCTGGTCGGCTCGATCAGCACCGTGTCCTGATCGATCTTGCCCGCCTCCTGCAGCGCCTCGACCATGGCCACGCCGATCCGGTCCTTGACCGAGGCGATCGGGTTGAAGAACTCCAGCTTGGCCAGAACCGTCGCCTTCGTATCGTACTCCGCCGACAGACGCGGCAGACGCACGATGGGGGTGTCGCCGATGGTGTCGACGATCGAGTCATAGACCTTGCCCCGACCCTTCTTCAGGTGGCGGGACGCGTCATAGCTGAAGTCGGTCATGAAAAAGGTCTCCTCGAATGCTGGCGCACAACAGATAAGGCCTCGCCGCCCCACGCAAGGGGTGACGCGCGATCATTTCTGCGAACGACCGTCAGAACCCTTGACCTAAAGCCAGCCGGCGGCCCGCAGATTGGCCACCCGCGCGCGCGACACCGGCGCCGTCAGACCACCGGTCAGGGCCAGGCGCAGGTTACGGCCGTCCTCGACGACCCCGACGATGGCCGCGCGCGCCACCCACCACGAGCGATGGGTCTGAAGCCCCTCGATGCCCTTCAACGCCGAGACGGCCTGCGACAGCGACATCAGGACAAGCTGCGAGCCCCGCGTCGTGTGCACGCGCACATAATGGTCCTCCATCTGCAGGCAGATCAGGTCGCGACCCAACCCCGTGGGCAGGGTGCGCGCAAAGCCCGGATCGCCTTCATCCGCTCGCGTCGCCGTAGCGGACGTCCGCATCCGTAACAGGGCGTAGAGCGCGACATAGACGGCCCCGATCAGCAGTGCCTGCCCGTACCATTCGACCCAGCCGACACGCTGGCGAATGCTGGGCCACAGGACCACGGCGATGATCCGGCTGATCAAGGCGGTCGGCCCGCTGGCGACGACGATCAGCATGGGCAGCCAGAACCGCATGGACACGCGTCTGCGGCGCATCCTGGGCCAGGCCCAGCGGATCGCAGCGCCGAACACCGCGCCGCTGATCACCAGAACCGCCGTCCAATAGCCGATCCGCACGGCCAGCCCGTCGTTGAAGAAGCTGCCGAAGGGACCGACAGCGCCCAACACCACCCCCGTCACGGCGCAGGCCGCCAGATCGACGGCCCAGGCGCGCGGCGTATTCAGTCTGTCAGCGGCGTTCTGCGTCATCGTCCCTCCCCTCGTCAGCCCACTATCGTCGAACCCTTCGCCCGTCCACGCACCCGTTCGCCCATTGGCGAAATGCGGCTGGCGCTCGCTCCGTCTTGCCCCGAACAGAGGGTCGTCTCGACCAACGGAAACCGACATGCCCCATCGCTCGCCGCCCCAAAACCTGACCGCCGGCCTCAGCCTGGCCCTGATCCTTCTGGCCGGCGCCGCATCGCCCGTGCAGGCGACCGCGCCACAAGCCCAAGGCCCGGCGCGCGCCCAGATTGATCCGCAGGCGCCCGACCAGGTGTTCACCTTTCCCGGCGGACCGGACGGTGCGGTCGAGGCCGGGGTTTGGCTGCCGAGCCGCCGCGCCGATGGCCGGCCCGCGCCCCTGATCGTCATCTCGCACGGCAACGGCGGCGGCTTGCGCAGCCATGCCGACACCGCCAGAGCCCTGGCCGACGCCGGCTTCGTGGTCGCCGCCCTGACCCATCCCGGCGACAACTATCGCGACATGAGCCGCTCTACCCAACTGACCAATCGCGCGCCCCAGCTCAGCCGCCTGATCGACTACATGACCGGCGACTGGTCCGCGCGGCCGGGCGGCGTCGCCATCGATCCGAACCGCATCGGCGCCTTTGGCTTCTCGGCGGGCGGCTTCACGGTCACCTCGGCCATTGGCGGGGTCTCGGACGCGGCGGCCATCGGCGACCATTGCCAGGCCCATCCCGGTTTCTTCGCCTGCCGCCTGCTGGACGCGATGGGGATCGACCTGTCGACCTGGCGTCCGCGTGCGAAGGACGACCGGATCAAGGCCGCCGTCATCGCCGCCCCGGCCCTGGGCTTTTCCTTCACGTCCGACAGCCTCGCCGCCGTGCGCATTCCGGTTCAGCTGTGGCAGGCGGGCGCCGACGACATTCTGCCCGCGCCCTACAACGTCGAGCCGATCCGCGACCGGCTGGGCGCCGCGCCGGAGTATCACCGCATCGAAGGCGCAGGTCATTACGATTTCCTGCCGCCCTGCTCTCCGGCCCTGGCGGTTGAGGCGCCGCAGATCTGCACGCCGACGCCAGGTTGCAACCGCGCCGATTTTCACAGGGACCTCAATCGCGAGATCGTCCGCTTCTTCCAGCGAACGCTGTAGCGCCGCGGGGACCGGCCTAGGCGAAACCGATACGGATGACCATGGCTCTTGCGCCCCCACGCAAGGGGTGACGCGCGATGATTTCTGCGCAAACCTTTCAGAGCGGCTATGTCAGCCTATATGTCGCCGTCGCGCGAACCGAGATTTCCGCCCTTGCCCCACACCCGCCCGCCCTCCGACCCCGGCCTGACCCCGGAGATCGCCGAACTGGTCGCCGAGGTGTGGGCCGACGCGGCGGCACAGACCCAGATCCAGATGGACGATCCCGTCGCGCCCAAGGTCGAGGATGCGCCGACACCCGAGACCCGTTCCATCGCCGACGAGTTGCGCTATCGCCTGAAGCAGCAATCGCTGCTGGCGCGTTTCGGCGAGGTGGCCCTGCGCGAACGCGATCGTCAGGCCCTGCTCGACGCCGCCTGCGTGGTCTGCGCCGACGGCCTGGAGACGCCTCTGTCCAAGGTGCTGATCCACAATGAAAGCCGTGACCGGCTGGTCTTGGTCGCCGGCGTGGGCTGGAGCGGCGAGGTCGAGGGTCACGCCTCGCTGGGCGTCGAGCTGGATTCGCCGGCCGGCTACGCCTTCCAGACCGGCAAGCCGCTGATCTCCAACCATCTGGAGAACGAACAGCGCTTCCATACGCCCAAGCTTCTGGCCGACCACGGCGTGCGGCGCGCCATCAACGTCCTGATCCGGCCCGAGTTGGATGGCGAACCCTGGGGCGTGCTGGAGGTCGACAGTCCAGACGAGGGCCAGTTCGACGCCCGCGACGCCCTGTTCCTGGACGCCTTCGCCGCCGTCGTCGGCGCCGCCATCGCCCGCCAGCAGACCGAGCAGCGGCTTCTGGCCGCCATCGAACATCAGGCCCTGCTGACTCGAGAGGTCAGCCACCGGGTCAAGAACAGCCTGTCTCTGGTCTCCAGCCTGCTGTCGATGCAGGCGCGCGGCGCGGCCTCCGACGAGGTGCGCGCCGCTCTGGCCACGGCCGGATCGCGCATCCAGGCCATCAGCGAAGTCCATGATCAGCTGTGGCGCGGCGCCGACGTCCAGACCGTGATCCTGTCCGACTTCCTGTGCCAGCTGTGCGAGGCCATCGACGCCGGCAGCGACCGCCATGTCGTCACCTGCGAGGCGTCCGATGCGCCGCTGGGCGCCGACATCGCCATCCCGCTCGGTCTGATCGTCAACGAACTGGTCACCAACGCCATCAAGTACGCCTATGGCCCCGAGGGCGGCGCCGTTGCGGTCACAGGCCGCATCGCCGACGGACGCCTGACCGTCACCGTGGCGGACCAGGGCAAGGGCTTCGACCTGATCGCCGCCCGCAGCGACCGCAGCCTGGGCATGCGCGTGATCGACAGCCTGGTCCGCCAGATCGGCGGCACGATCGAGAACAAAACCCAGGGCGTCGGCGCGATCCTGGTGGTCGAGGCCCCGGCGACCTAGCGCTCCAGCACCGCCCGCGCTGGGTCGAAGCCGACGACCTCGCGGATCACGATCATGCTCTTGAAGCCGCGCACGCCCTTTTCGGGGACCAGTTCGCGGATGCCGAAGGCCTCGTAGTCCTGCATGGACCGCACGGCGACGGTCAGCAGATAGTCGGTTTCCCCCGTCACATCCCAGCAGCCCTGGACCTCGGGGCTGGACTTCATGGCGCGCTGGAAGGCGTCCATCACCTTGCGGTCCTGGGTGTTCATCTCGACCTGGACATGCAGGACGATGCGCGGTTCGACCCGGGCGGGATCAATGACGGCGACGTCGGCGGCGATGACGCCCTCGGCCCGCAGGCGACGCAGGCGGCGCAGGACGGCGGATTCCGATAGACCCACCGCCTCGGCCGTCACCCGCGCCGGCTCCAGATTGTTGCGCCGGACCCGCATCAGCAGCTTATGGTCGAAATCGTCGAGCGTGACGAAATTCGTCATTACAGGGTCTCCATTGACGATTTCCGTCGCATTCAAGCGGAAAATCGCCGGGAAGCGCAAGCGGCGTTACGCTAGCTTTACGCCATGACGTCGCTGGCCCTGAAAACCCATCTGAACTCGCCGCTGGCGGCGCGCCTGATCCCCTATCTGGCGCTGTTTGCGGGCATGGTGACGCTGGCGTGCGGCACCTCCTTCGCCAAGACGCTGTTTCCGGTGATCGGGGCGGAGGGGACCTCGGCCTATCGCGTCGGGATTTCGGCCGTTCTGCTGGTCGCCGTGTTCCGGCCCTGGCGGTTCCGCCTGACACGCGCGGACCTGGGCGCCATTGCGCTTTACGGCGTCGTGCTGGGGGCGATGAACCTCAGCTTTTACATGGCCCTGCGCACCATTCCGCTGGGTCTGGCCATCGCCATCGAGTTCATGGGCCCCCTGACCCTGGCCCTGATCCATTCGAGGAAGCCCATCCATTTCGCCTGCATCGGTCTGGCGGTCGTCGGCCTGGGCCTGCTGTTGCCGCTGAAGGCCGGGGCCGGCGCGCTGGATCCCGTCGGCATGGCGCTGGCGGCCTTCGCCGGCCTGTGCTGGGCGCTGTACATCGTCTTCGGCAAGCGGCTGTCGCACCTGCACGCCGGTCAGTCGGTGGCGCTGGGCATGAGCGTCGCCGCCCTGGTCGTCGTCCCGTTCGGGGTGGCCCATGCGGGCGCCGCCCTGCTGAACCCCGCCATCATCCTGGCGGGCGTGGCGGTGGCGATCTTCTCCAGCGCCCTGCCCTATTCGCTGGAAATGGTCGCCCTGCGCAGCATCCCCAAACGCACCTTCGGCGTGGTGCTCAGCGCCGAGCCGGCCGTCGGCGCCCTGGCCGGGCTTGTGATCCTGCACGAGCATCTGACCGGCCAGCAATGGCTCGCCATCGCCGCCATCGTCGCCGCCTCGGTCGGCGCAATCGCGACGACGCGGGAGGCGAAGATCGAGCTGGGGCC
>NZ_DLTK01000071.1:0-31128 GCF_002500885.1 Brevundimonas sp. UBA7838 | reverse complement strand
GCCTGCCAAGGCCCGAGCGCCCCGCGCGGCCCCACCCGAAGAGACGCCGCTGGCCCCGACCTATGCAGAAGAGCCGCCTCAGACCGCCTATGACGACCTGCCGCCTTGGGAGGACGACGCCGTCCAGCCCGCGCCCCGCCCCTCGGCCGCGCGCTCGGTCGAGCCTCGCGTCGCTGCGGTCAAGGCGCCCAAGGTCCGCAAGGACGACGTGGACCAGCAGGCCTTCGACTTCGTGCGGCCGGAAGGCGATTTCGACCTGCCGCCGCTCGGCATCCTGACCAAGCCGGCCCAGCGCGTCGGTTCGGTGGACGAGGACTCCCTGAAACAGAACGCCAAGATGCTGGAAGGCGTGCTGCAGGAATTCGGCGTGCGCGGCGTGATCGACCAGATCCGTCCCGGCCCTGTCGTGACGCTCTACGAACTGGTGCCCGCGCCGGGCGTGAAGCACGGCCGCGTGGTCGCCCTAGCCGACGATATCGCCCGGTCGATGTCCGCCCGCGCCTGTCGTATTTCCGTGGTCCAGGGCCGCAACGCCATTGGCATCGAACTGCCCAACGCCAAGCGCGAGACCGTCTATCTGCGCGACCTTCTGGCCAGCGCCGAATACGACAAGAAGGGTCACCTGCTGCCCCTGGCGCTTGGTGAGACCATCGGCGGAGAACCCTATGTCGCCGACCTGGCGCGGATGCCTCACCTCTTGATCGCGGGCACCACGGGCTCGGGCAAGTCGGTCGGGGTCAACGCCATGATCCTGTCGATCCTGTATCGCCACAGCCCGGCCGAATGCCGCTTCATCATGATCGACCCCAAGATGCTGGAGCTGTCGGTCTATGACGGCATCCCGCACTTGCTCGCGCCGGTCGTGACCGATCCGAAGAAGGCCGTCGTCGCCCTGAAATGGACGGTGCGCGAGATGGAGGATCGCTATCGCCGCATGTCCAAGCTGGGGGTGCGCAACATCGCCAGCTACAACGAGCGCGCCCGCGAGGCCCAAGCCAAGGGCGAGCATTTCGAACGCACGGTCCAGACCGGCTTCGACGACCAGGGCCGCCCGGTCTATGAGTCCGAGAAGATCCGCCCCGAACCCCTGCCCTTCCTGGTCGTGGTCATGGACGAAATGGCCGACCTGATGCTGGTCGCCGGCAAGGACGTCGAGGGCGCGGTTCAGCGTCTGGCCCAGATGGCCCGCGCCGCCGGCATCCACCTGATCATGGCGACCCAGCGCCCGTCGGTGGACGTCATCACCGGCACCATCAAGGCCAACTTCCCGACCCGGATCTCCTTCCAGGTCACGTCCAAGATCGACAGCCGCACCATCCTGGGCGAGCAGGGCGGCGAGCAGCTGCTGGGCCAGGGCGACATGCTCTACATGGCCGGCGGCGGGCGGATCACCCGCCTGCACGGCCCGTTCGTCGACGACAAGGAAGTCGAGGACGTCTGCAAACACCTGAAAGCCCAGGCCGAGCCCGACTATCTGGATCTGATCACCGACGAGCCCGACGGCGACGGCGACAACGGTTTCGACGAAAGCGGCGGCGGAGGCTCGGGCGACGACCTGTACGATCGCGCCGTCGCCGTGGTCACCCGCGACCGCAAGGCCTCGACCAGCTACGTCCAGCGTCGACTGCAGATCGGCTACAACCGCGCCGCTTCTCTGATCGAGCGAATGGAGCAGGAAGGCGTGGTCAGCCCCGCCAACCACGCGGGCAAGCGCGACGTCCTGGCCGGCCCGCCGCCGATGGTGTGACGAAAATCGAGGAACGGCTGCGGCTCGGAGCCGTTGTCTGACCCGCTATCGCGTCCAAGCTTCAGCATTTCGATGAACAGGGCTTCATCGCAGCGCCGGAATATGGTCAGGCTCGCGTCATTCCGACGCCAAGCCGACCGGGCAAGACGGCAGGATCGACAACCATCCCGAACGGGAGACGAACTTCATGACCTCGCGCACCAAGACTCTGGCCTTGCCGGCCGCCGATCTGCACCGCCGCAGCCTGCTGCTGGGCGCCGGCCTGACGACCGGCCTGATCGCGCTGGGCGCCTTCGACGCCGCCCATGCCCAGTCCAACCTGTCGGCCGAGGATCGCGCCGTGGTGCAACAGGCGCAGGGCTATCTTCAGGCCCTGACCTCGGCGCAAGGAACCTTCACCGAAACGGGCCCGAATGGACAGACGCGCCAAGGGCGCTTCTATCTGCAGCGTCCCGGCAAGATGCGCTTCGAATACACCAACCCCGCCGGTCTGCTGGTGGTGTCGGACGGCTATAACGTCAAACGCTACGACCCGCGTCTGAACAGCTTCCAACAGGTGCCGTTGGGTCGCACTCCGCTGTCCACCTTCCTGGCGCGCAATGTGCGGCTGGACCAGGGCGTGCGCATCGAGCGCGTAACCCGGATGGCTTCGGGCGCCTTCGCCATCACGGCGCGGGATTCCAACCGCCCGAACGACGGTCAGGTCGTGCTGGCCTTCGCCGGCAATCCGATGCGTCTGCAAGAGTGGACCATCACCGATCCGCAGGGCGCCCGGACCCGGACCCAGCTGACCTCGCTGCAACCGGCGTCCGGCCTGTCGGCGCGCCTGTTCCAGCTCAGCGATCCGACCCGTCGTCCCGGCCGCAACTAAGGGCGTTCAGTCTAGGGTGTTCTGGGGGCGGGTGACCATTCCTCAACCCCTGTTTCGCTAGACTAGCCGCATGAGCGCGACCGCCCCGCCATCCGGCGTCCCATCGCTGAAATGGATCGCGGCGGTCGGCGCGGGCGCCTTCAGCCTGTTCATGCTGGGCGCAATGGTGGTCGAACCGGCTCTGAATCGCCTGATCGCGCCGATCGACGCCTCTGCCACACCTCGCGTGTCCGGACAGGTCGAGGTCGGGGAGGTCGTGCTGTCCGGGCGCTACGCCGCGACCAATTCCGACATGACGCTCGATGTGGACGGCGGCGCGCTGAGCACGACCACGGGCGGCCGCCTGACCTCGGCGCCGCATCGGCTGGTTCAGGCGGATCAGCCGGCCAGCGTCTCCAGAAGTTTCGCCGACGCCATGGCCGTGCCGCCGATCGCCCAGATCGAGGTGCGGCGTGTCACGGTTGACGAAGACACGCGGCTGTGCGCCGGTCATCCCGTCGGATGGCTGGCCCTAGCCGTGCGGCGCGACGGCTTCGTCCTGATGCCGGTGCGACAGGGGCCGCCGCCGGGCGCTCTTTTGGCCGACGACCGCCTGTGCGCCGTCCTGGACCTTCGCCGATGATGCGAGCTCTGATGCTGGCGGCGCTGGTCGGTCTGGCGGCGGCGCTTCTGACTTGGACCCGACCGGGCGCGACGGATCGTGAGGCGACGGACCCGGTCGTCATTCAGGTGCTCGACAACGGCTTTCACACCGATATCGCCGTGCCGCGCGCCGCGCTGGAACGCCGCGGCGGCTCTCTGGCTCATGCGGTCCAATCCTTGGCGCCCGGCGACTGGATCCTGATCGGCTGGGGCGATGCGAAATTCTACGTCGATCAGCGGCCGATTTCGGATCGCTTGCCGGACGGGGCGCGCGCCTTCCTGCATCCCGGCAATCGATCGGTGCTGATGCTGGCCCCTCGACGCGAGGATCCGCGGCTCGCATATGGCGAAGACAGCGCCGCCCTGACCCTGAGCCGCGCCGCGTTCGACCGTCTTGCCGCGCGGGTCGAGGCCTCGCTGGATCTGTCGAACGGCCGGCCGCACATCGCAGCCCTACGGCCCGGCGACGACGCGCGCTTCTTCGCCAGCCGCGAGACCTTCTCCATCCTGCATCTGTGCAATCACTGGACGGCCGGCGTCCTGAACGCCGGTGGCGTGGCGATCCGGCCTGTTCCGGCCATCACCTCGGGTGAGGTGATGCGCTCGGTCCGGGCCGCCGAACGGGCGCGAAAACTGGACAGACCCCCGCTGCGGGACTAGACCGCCCGACTTTCGCCTATCCGGCCGGGTCCGATCCCCAGCGGGCGAACAAGAAGGAGAGGCCGATGGCCCACAAGCAACACACCCGCAACGCCTCCGGCCCCGCCGGACCCAGCCAGCGCCAGCTGCGCGCCGGCGAGCTGATCCGTCACGCCCTGGTCGACATCCTGCGCGAGGAGGACATCCGCGACGAGGCCCTGGCCGGGGTGTCCATCACCGTGACCGAGGTGCGGCTGTCGCCGGACCTGAAACACGCCACCTGTTTCGTCGAGCCTCTTGGCGCCGGCGTCGAGGCCGCGCCGACCAATGGCCACGAGAGCGAGATCATCAAGGCGCTTAATGTCCATGCCAAATTCGTGCGCGGCCAGCTGGGCCGTCGCCTGGACATGAAGTTCACGCCCGACCTGAAGTTCCGCCACGACGAAAGCTTCGACGCCGCCAGCCACATCGACCGCCTGTTCGACGACCCCCGCGTGCGCGCCGACCTGGAGCGCCGCGACGACCAGGGCGATCAGTGATCCTCCGGCCTCAAGTAGCGCGAAGCGCGGTAGGCCAAGCATAATGGGCCGCAAGAAGAAGGGCGAGATCGTCGACGGCTGGGTTTGCCTGGACAAGCCGTTCGAGATGGGATCGACCGAGGCCGTCAGCCGCATCCGTCGCCTGTTCAACGCCCAGAAGGCCGGTCACGCCGGAACGCTGGACCCGCTGGCCAGCGGCATCCTGCCCATCGCGCTGGGCGAGGCAACCAAGACCGTGCCGATGATGATGGAGGCGCAGAAGGTCTATCGCTTCACCATCAACTGGGGCGTCTCGACCGACAGCGTGGACCGCGAGGGCGAGATCATCGGCCGCTCCGACGTGCGACCCACGGTCGATCAAGTGAAGGCCGCCCTGCCCGCCTTCGTCGGCGAGATCGATCAGACCCCGCCGCGCTTTTCCGCCATCAAGGTGGACGGCGCCCGAGCCTATGACCTGGCGCGCGACGGCGTCGAGTTCGAGCTCCAGGCCCGGCGCGTGACCATCCATTCCGCCGAGGTCAGCGACGCGCCCGACGCCGACCACGTTGAAATCACAATCCGCACCGGCAAGGGCGTCTATGTCCGCTCGATGGCCCGCGATCTGGCTGCGGTTCTGGGCGCCGAGGGTCATGTCAGCGCCCTGAGACGCGAGCGCGTGGGGCCGTTCAGCACGCAAAACGCCGTCACTCTGGATTCTCTGGAGGAAATGGTGCATAGGGGCGCCGCCTCGGAAGGCTTGCTTGCCGTCGCGACCGCTCTGGACGACATCCCGGAACTGGCCGTGAATGAACAGGACGCCTTCTCGCTTCGGCAGGGACGCCCGATCGTTCTGCTCCCCCGTCAGGTGGAAACCCTCAAGGATCGCCTTACCGGCGGTTCGCGCACGGTTTCAGCCTTTCAGGGTCAGACCCTCGTCGCCCTCTGTCAGTTGCGGGCCGGCCGGCTAGAACCCGACCGCGTTTTCAACCTCTAGGCCCGCGCCATCCGGCAAGGGCCGAGACCCCACGGCCTCAAGTAGCGCGTAGCGCGATAGGCCAAGAAAGGACTCTTACGATGTCGGTTACTGCTGAACGCAAGCACGAGATCATCGCCGATAACGCCCGCTCCGCCGGCGACACCGGCTCGGCCGAGGTTCAGGTCGCGATCCTGTCGGAACGCATCGCCAACCTCACCGAACACTTCAAGACCCACAAGAAGGACAACCACTCGCGTCGTGGCCTTCTGAAGATGGTGTCGCAACGTCGCCGCCTGCTCGACCACCTGAACAAGGTCGATGCCGGTCGCTACCAGGCGCTCATCTCCAAACTGGGCCTGCGCCGCTAAGGCGTCGGATCAGTGTAGAATACGCTTTCGAGGCGCGGGCGGTCACGTCCGCGCCTCGTTGTGCAACTAAGCGCTTCCAGGCCAAGTGGCTGCCGGTTGGCCGCCCGGGAAGCGCGACTATAAGACACGACCTGTGCGCCGCAGGACTTACCGGCGCAGCTGCGAGGGCCATGACGGTCCTCTCCCGGTCGTCGCGATGGCGCGGCGGCCTCTGGATCGAAGGACTGAACGCCGACGCATCCGCCCCATGATGGGACCCCGCACGGAATACGCCGTCCGGGATACGAAAGACGAAATATGTTCGACATCAAACGCAAGACGATCGACTGGGCCGGCCGCCCGCTGACCCTGGAAACGGGCCGCATCGCCCGCCAGGCCGACGGCGCCGTGCTGGCGACCTACGGCGAGACCGTGGTTCTGGCCACCGTCGTCTATGGCCGCGCGCCCAAGCCCGGCCTGGATTTCTTCCCCCTGACGGTCAACTACCAGGAAAAGACCTTCGCCGCCGGCAAGATCCCGGGCGGCTACTTCAAGCGTGAAGGCCGTCCGTCCGAGAAGGAAACCCTGGTTTCCCGCCTTATCGACCGTCCGATCCGCCCGCTGTTCGTCAAGGGCTTCAAGAACGAGACCCAGGTCGTCGTGACCGTGCTGCAGCACGACATGGAAAACGATCCCGACGTTCTGGGCATGGTCGCCGCCTCGGCCGCCCTGACCATCTCGGGCGTGCCCTTCATGGGCCCCATCGGTGCCGCGCGCGTCGGCCTGATCGACGGCGAGCTGGTGCTGAACCCCGCCATCGACCTGATCCCGTCCTCGGACCTCGACTTGGTGGTCGCCGGCACGCAAGACGCCCTGATGATGGTCGAATCCGAAGCCAAGGAGCTGTCGGAAGAGAAGATGCTCGAGGCCCTGATGTTCGCGCATGCGGGCATGCAGCCGGTGATCGACGCCATCATCGAACTGGCTGAACACGCCGCCAAGGAGCCCTTCGACTTCCAGGCCGAAGACCACTCCGACGTTGTCGCCTCGATCAAGTCTCTGGTCGGCGAAGACATCAAGAGCGCCTACACCCACGCCGGCAAATACGAGCGCCGTTCGGGCGTCGACGCCGCCAAGAAGGCCGCCGCCGCCAAGCTGGTGAAGACCGACGAGAACCCCGACGGCGTCGACGGTTCCAAGTTCTCGGCCGCCTTCAAGGAGTGCGAAGCCGAAGTCCTGCGTCGCGACATCATCGAGAACGCGCACCGCGTCGACGGCCGCGCCCTCGACAAGGTCCGCGCCATCGTGTCGGAAGTCGGCGTCCTGCCGCGCACCCACGGTTCGGCCCTGTTCACGCGTGGGGAAACCCAGGCGCTGGTCGTCGCCACCCTCGGCACCGGCGAGGACGAGCAGTACATCGACAGCCTGCAGGGCACCTACAAAGAGAACTTCCTGCTGCACTACAACTTCCCCCCCTATTCGGTGGGTGAAGCGGGCCGCATGGGTTCGCCCGGCCGTCGCGAAATCGGTCACGGCAAGCTGGCCTGGCGCGCGATCCGTCCGATGCTGCCGACCAAGGAAGACTTCCCCTACACCATCCGTCTGGTCTCCGAGATCACCGAGTCGAACGGCTCGTCCTCGATGGCCACGGTCTGCGGTTCGTCGCTGGCCCTGATGGACGCCGGCGTGCCGCTGGTCCGTCCGGTCTCGGGCATCGCCATGGGCCTGATCTTGGAGCCGTCGGGTGAGTTCGCCATCCTGTCGGACATCCTGGGTGACGAAGACCACCTGGGCGACATGGACTTCAAGGTCGCCGGCACGTCGGAAGGCATCACCAGCCTTCAGATGGACATCAAGGTCGCCGGCATCACCAAGGAGATCATGAAGCAGGCCCTGACGCAGGCTTCGGCCGGTCGCCTGCACATCCTGGACGAGATGTCCAAGGCCATGGATGCGCCGCGCGCCGAACTGGGTGAACACGCGCCCAAGATCGAAACGATCAAGATCCCCGTCGACAAGATCCGTGAAGTCATCGGTTCGGGCGGCAAGGTCATCCGCGAGATCGTCGAGAAGACCGGCGCCAAGATCGACATCGGCGATGACGGCACCATCAAGGTCGCCGCCAACGACCAGGAGAAGATCGACGCCGCCAAGGCCTGGATCCAGTCCATCGCCTCGGAGCCGGAAGTCGGAACCATCTACTCCGGCAAAGTCGTTAAGGTCGTCGACTTCGGCGCCTTTGTGAACTTCTTCGGCGCCAAGGACGGCCTGGTCCACGTGTCCCAGATCGCTCTGGAACGCGTCGCCAACCCGGCCGACGTCCTGTCGGAAGGCCAAGAGGTGAAGGTCAAGTTCCTGGGCTTCGACGATCGCGGCAAGACCAAGCTGTCGATGAAGGTCGTCGATCAGGCCACGGGTGAAGACCTGACGGCCAAGATCAACGCCGAGCGCGCCGAGCGCGGCGAAGAGCCCCTGTCGGAAGACACCGGCGGTCGTCCGAAACGTGACGGCGGGGATCGCGGTGGCGATCGCGGACGTCGTCGTCGCGACTAAGCGACCTCGCATCCAAGACTGATGAGGCCCGGCGGAGCGATCCGCCGGGCCTTTTTCTTTGGGGCCGCGCAACGGCTGTCCGCGATTTCACTTGCCGCTTCGGCCCATGCAGTTTCCATTGCCGCATCCAAGTTTCGAGGGGCCGTTCCATGTTCGATCGTCGTCTTCTTCTTCAGTCCGCCGCCTTGGGCGCCGGTCTCGTCGCCGTGGGCGGCCCCGCCTTCGCGCGTCAGGCAGGGGCATCGCAGGGCGACGCCGCCGCCCAACTCAAAACCTTCATGGACGCCACGTTCGAGCAGACGCTGGACAAGAGCCCTGAGGTCGTCACCATGTTCGGCCTGGACAAGGGCGACCGCGCCGCCGCCAAGTCCAAACTGACCATTCCGACACGCGCCGAGGAAGACGACCAGCGCGCCTTCACGCGTCGCCAACGCGCCGAACTGTCCCGCATCGACCGCTCTAAACTCGATGCCCGCAACGCCAACTACTACGACAGCCTGACCCAGAATCTGGACGGGGTGATCGCCACCTACGACATCCCCTACGGCCAGGGCGGCTGGCCCAATCCGTACCGCGTCAGCCAGCAGGGCGGCGCCTATCAGTCCACGCCAGACTTCCTGGCCAACCAGCACACCATAGAGACGGCCGCCGACGCCGACGCCTATGTCGCCCGCGTCAACGCCTTCGCCGACGTGCTGCTGGCCGAGACGGATCGACTGAAGGAAGACTATGCGCTGGGCGTCATCCCGCCCGACTTCATCTTGGCCAAGGCGATCCGCCAGCAGGACGGCGTCTTGGCGACCCCCGCGGCGACCTCGCCCCTGACCCAGTCGGTCGTCGACCGGGCCCGCGCCAAGGGCCTGACCGGCGACTGGGGCGCGCAGGTGGAACGCCTTGTGACCGAGCGGGTCTATCCGGCCCTGGCCGCCCAGAACGCCGTGCTGAAGGCAGCCCAACCGAACGCTGTGCACGAGGCCTCGGTGCGCCGCCTGCCGCAGGGCGAGCAGTATTACGCCAACAGCCTACGCTACATCACCACGACCCGGCTGACCGCCGGCGAGATCCACAGCACCGGCGTGGAACAGATGGCCGATCTGACGGCGCGCGCCGATGTGTTGCTGAAGGCGCAAGGCCTGACGCAAGGCTCGGTCGCCGAGCGGATCAAGGCCCTGGGGGACGATCCCAAATACGTCTACGCCAACACCGACGCCGGCAAGGCCGAGCTGATCGCCAAGCTGAACGCCCAGATGGCCGACATGCAGGCCCGCCTGCCCAACGCCTTCGGCCGCCTGCCCAAGGCCAAGGTCGAGATCAAGCGGGTGCCGCCCGAGATCGAGGCCGGGGCGCCGATGGGCTATTACAACTCGCCCAGCCTGGATGGGACGCGGCCCGGCATCTACTGGATCAATCTGAAGGACACGGCGGAATGGCCGTCCTGGACCCTGCCGACCCTGACCTATCACGAGGCGACGCCGGGCCACCATCTGCAGATCAGCCTGCAGCAGGAGAGCGAGTCGGCGCCGCTGCTGATGAACCTGCTGGGCTTCTCGTCCTACGTCGAAGGCTGGGGGCTATATGCCGAACAGCTGGCCGACGAGCTGGGCGCCTATGAGAACGATCCGGTGGGTCAGATCGGCTACCTGCAATCGCTGATGTTCCGCGCCGCCCGCCTGGTGGTCGACACCGGCATCCATTCCAAGGGCTGGAGCCGCGAAGAGGGCATCCGCTACATGATGGAGGCCTATGGCGATCAGGAAGGCGCGGCGACGTCCGAGGTCGAACGCTACTGCGGCTGGCCGGGCCAAGCCTGCGCTTACAAGGTCGGTCACAACGAATGGGTCCGCCTGCGCGAAAAGGCCAAGACCAGCCTAGGGTCTAAGTTCGACATCAAGGGCTTCCACGACACGGCGCTGGCCGCCGGCGGCGTACCCCTGTCGGTGCTGGAACGGATCGTCGACGGCTGGGTCGCGATCCAGGCTTAATCGGCGACGGTCAGGCCGTCGGCCTGGCGCAGGCGGTTGTGGATGTCGGTGGCGGCGACGGCGGCTTCGGCGGTCGCGACGGCGATCTGGTTGAGGCCGCGCACGACGTCGCCGGCGGCATAGAGGCCCGGCACGCTCGTGGCCTGATGCAGGTCGACCTCCAACCGGCCGTCGTCGGCCAGACGCGCCTCCAGCCCCTCGGCCAGTTCGGCGTTCGGCGATGTGCCCAACGCCGAATAGACAAGGTCGAATGCGCGGCTCTGGCCGGCGTAACTTAGGGCCGTCACCCGGTCGTTTTCGATGTCGATCGCGTCCAGCGGCGCCAGGATCAGTTCGACGCCCAGCCGTTCCAGTTCGTCACGCCGGCTGAGCGCGTCGGGCGCGCCAATATGGATCAGGGTCACACGGTCGGAATAGGTGCGCATGAAGGCGGCCTCTCGCGCCCCCTTGTCGCTCTGGCCGATGATGGCGACGGCCTTGTCGGTCGCCTCATAGCCGTCGCAGATGGGACAGATGCGGACCAGCGCCTTTTGAACCGCCGCTTCGACACCTGGCAGATCCGGATGTTGATCGACGACCCCGGTCGCCAACAGGACGGCGCGGGCGCTGATGGTGCGGCCATCCATCTCGGCGACGAAGCCGTCGCCGTCGTGGCTCAGGCGCTGGACGCGACCCGGTTCGACGACCGCGCCATATTCCTCCGCCTGTTCGCGCATCCGCTTCAGAATGTCCGCGCCGGTGATGCCGGCCGGAAAGCCCGGCATGTTGTGGCTGAGCGGGATCCAGCAGGCGCGGGGCGCGCCGCCATCCACCACCAGGGTCCGCCGACGAAAGCGCCCCAGATAGGTCGCCGCCGTCAGACCGGCCGGGCCCGCGCCGATGATCAGAACCTCCGGATCAGTCACCGCGTGCGCCAAGTGACAGGCCAAAGGTCGGACGGCACGCCGGCGCATTCGCCCATCACGCTTTCCTGCGTCAGGGTGAAGCCCTGCCCCGTCCATGCCCAGGTCTGCGCCGCGCCGCAATCGCCAATGCCCCGCGCCTTGGCGAAGGCCGACAGGGTGCGGGTCTTGGGATCATAGGCGCCGTTGACGGTCGCATTGTCCGGCATGACGGGATCGGAACCCGGCCCTTCCGATCCGGCGAGGATCGCGGGCCGAGGGTCGCGACCGCCCGGTCCTGTCAGATACCAGTTGTGGGTGACATTATAGGCGCCCGATCCGCAGGGCACGGCCCACAGCTCGGTGCGGGCGTCCAGCCGGGCGGACATGACCATGTCGCTGACGGCCGGCATGGCCGACTCCTTGAGGCAGTCGCCGACCTCGGTGCGGGCGCGCAGCGCGGCTGGCGCCTTCTGGTTCTGATCGCCAAACCCGACCTGATCGACGGCCGGGGCGGGGGTGACGGTCGGCAGCGGCGGCGCGACAGGAACGAGGGTGGCCGGGCGGTCGCCGCGTCGGATCAGGGCGGTTGGCGTATCCAGACGTCCCTGCTTCTCGTCGATCCACAACAGGGCGGCGGCGGCGCCGTGCAGCGAGACCTCCTGGGTCGAGGCGCCGCGAATGATCATGACCTTGCCTTGGGCCAGGGCGTCGAGGGCGGCGCGAGCGCCGTCGCGGATCTCACCGACGGGCGCCTCTGCGTCGCTCGCCTCGCCGCGCACAGCCGGATAGGCGCGGCCGTCGATGGTCAGGCTGAGGGGGCCGGCGCCCTTGGCGTCGCCGTCGGGCCAATAGCCGAAGAGGAGTTGCGGCTGGGCGTCCGGACCGGGCACCAGTGTGATGCGGACCCAGCCGGCGGCGAACTCGGGCGCGAAGCCGAAGGCCCAGCAGGTCCCGTCGTTGCCGCAGGTGGCGCTCCAGTCGCGGAAGGTTTTGGTTTCAGGGCGGATCTGCAGCACCGGCGCAGCGGCGGCCGGCGCAGCAGGACGGGCGGCCTTGGTCGCGGCAGGCGTCTTGGCCGCATCCTTGTCTCCGCATCCGGCGATAGACAGCGCAGACAGGACAAGGGCCGAAAGGGCGACGCCGCGCCACAGGCCTTTCGGGGTCATGCCTTCTTCAACTCCGACGGCTTGTGCGCCGCGCGAGCGCCGGTCTTGGCGCTCTCGACGATATACTCCGGATTATCCTTGGAGGCCGCAACCTTGTGGCCCTTGATCTTGGTTTCCGAAGTGACCTTCTTGACCACCTTGCCGGTCGTGGTGCCCTGGCTGTGATCCCACTTCACCTTATCGCCGGCCTTGAACGTCTTTTCTGACATGACGATGACTCCTGCTGTGTCGCTTCCTGTTCAGCGATCAGCCTGCGCATCAGTTCCGCGTCGATCACGGGCGGCGCCTCGCAGAAGGTGACGATCCAACGATCCACCAGCTGGCGCTCTTCTTCCGTCATCCTGCCGTCCGTCTCTGTTGCTGGGCCCAAGAGAAGTCCGGGCTGGCCAAAGGGTTCAGGAACGATCTGCGTTATTCCGGGCGGCGACGACGGGCGGCGGGGTTTGCGCGGGCGCGCGGCCTCGCTATACCGCCGCCACGACATTCCCTTCCCCACAGTCACAGGCGGACCGCACGCATGGCCAAGATCAAGGTCGAAAACCCCATCGTCGACATCGACGGCGACGAAATGACCCGCATCATCTGGCAGATGATCAAGGACAAGCTGGTCTTCCCGTTCCTGGATCTCGAGCTGGACTACTACGACCTAGGCATGGAGCATCGCGACGCCACCGACGACCAGGTGACGATCGACGCGGCCCACGCGATCCAGAAGCACGGCGTCGGCGTGAAGTGCGCCACCATCACCCCGGACGAAGCCCGCGTGCAGGAGTTCGGCCTGAAGAAGATGTGGAAGTCGCCGAACGGCACCATCCGCAACATCCTGGGCGGCGTGGTCTTCCGCGAGCCGATCATCTGCTCGAACGTGCCGCGCCTGGTTCCGGGCTGGACCCAGCCGATCGTCGTCGGCCGTCACGCCTTCGGCGACCAGTACAAGGCCACCGACTTCCTGATGCCCGGCCCCGGCACCCTTACGATCAAGTTCGTCGGCGAGGACGGCGAAGTGATTGAGCACGAGGTCTACAAGGCCCCAGGCGCCGGCGTGGCCATGGCCATGTACAACCAGGACGCCTCGATCCGCGAGTTCGCCCACGCCAGCTTCGCCTATGGCCTGCAGCGCAACTATCCGGTCTATCTGTCGACCAAGAACACGATCCTGAAAGCCTATGACGGCCGCTTCAAGGATCTGTTCCAGGAAGTGTTCGACGAGCACTACGCCGCCGACTTCAAGGCGCGCGGCCTGACCTATGAGCACCGCCTGATCGACGACATGGTTGCGGCCGCGATGAAGTGGTCGGGCGGCTTCGTCTGGGCGTGCAAGAACTATGACGGCGACGTGCAGTCCGACGTCGTGGCGCAGGGCTTCGGCTCGCTCGGTCTGATGACCTCGGTCCTGATGACGCCGGACGGCAAGGTGCTGGAGACGGAAGCCGCCCACGGCACCGTGACCCGCCACTATCGCCAGCATCAGAAGGGCGAGGCCACCTCGACCAACTCGATCGCCTCGATCTTCGCCTGGACGCGCGGCTTCAAGCACCGCGCCAAGCTGGACGGCAACGCCGCCCTGGACCAGTTCGCCGACACCCTGGAGAAGGTGGTCGTGGACACCGTCGAGGCCGGCTTCATGACCAAGGACCTGGCGCTGCTGGTCGGCGACCAACAGGGCTGGCTCACCACCGAAGGCTTCCTCGACAAGGTCGCCGAGAACCTGAAGACCGCTCTGCCGGACGTGGGCTGAAGCCTGAGATCCTCCCCCATGACAATGGGGGAGGGGGACCGCGAAGCGGTGGAGGGGGCGACCCGCGCGCAATCCTTCGTGACGGCTTGTAGCCGCGACGCTGAAGAGACCGTGCGGCGTCCGCCCCCTCCACCACGCTACGCGCGGTCCCCCTCCCCCGCTTCGCGGGGGAGGAATGCAAGAATACCAGCCCCGTCGGAGCGATCCGGCGGGGCTTTTCGTTGTGTGATCGGCCGGGGCATGCATGATCGGCGATAATGAGGATGCGTTCGTGAAGCGGCTGTTCGGAAACCTGGTGCTGGCGGCGGTGGTCGTGGCGGTGCTGTCCTTTTTCGCGGCGCCCGCTGTGGCCTTCTTCGCCATTCGGTCCGCGGCCGAGGCGAACGATGTGGCCGGGCTGGCGCGGCTGATCGACTTCAACGCCGTACGCCAGTCGTTGCGGCCGCAGCTGGCGGGACGGCCCGAGGCGATGGCGCCCGCGCCGTCCTTCCTGGAAGACCCCATCGGCGCCTTCCGGCGTCAGATCGAGCAGAACCCGATCCTGCGCCAGCCGGATGTCGACGCCTATCTGACGCCGGCCGCCCTCAAGGCCCTTCTGAAGGGTGAGGGCCGATACGCCAGCCAGCGCACGTCGGCGGGCGTGGCGCCGGCCTCGGAGCGCAGCCGCAAGCCCTGGCCCAGCCCCGCCTACTGGAGCGTCAATCGGGCGCGGATGGCGGTGACGGATCAGGGCGGGTCGCGCACCCTGTTCACCTTCGAGCGGCGCGGGCCGTTCGAGTGGAAGCTGGTTCACATCGGCCTGCCCGACGGGACGGCCCCGGCCGTCACCGTCACCCCGCGATAAACCCGGCAACCGACGCCGCCCAGCCTGCGTTGGCTTTCCAAGGAGACGACATGAGCCGCAAGATCATTACCGGAGCCCTGATCGCCGTCGTCATCGGCGTAGTCGTCGCCCTGTTCGTTTCACCCTTCATCGCCGCCCAGGCGCTGGTGCGGGCCGCGCGCACAGGGGATGCGGCCGGGCTGGAGCGGCAGGTGGACTTCCCGGCGTTCCGCACCAGCCTGAAGAGCGAGCTGAACGCGCGCGCGGCCCTGGAAATCCGCAATCGGACCAAGGGGGACACCGGCCTGGCGGCGCTGGGCATGCTGCTGGCCCCGTCGCTGGTCGAGGGGGCGGTCGACAACTTCGTCACGCCGCAAGGCATCGCCGCCATGGTCCGCTCCGGCGAGACGCCCGAGCCGGAACGGCCCGTGCCCGCTGACGACACCCCGGCCGTGGACAAGGACAAGATCCGCCAGTCCTGGGCCTATCGCGGGCTCAACACCTTCGCCGTCACCCTGACGCGCGACGACCGGCCGGACGATGCGCTGGTGCTGATCATGGAACGCCGGACGCCGTTTACCTGGAAGCTGGCCGGGGTCGATCTGACGCCCGACCCGATGGGTTGAGACGGTCGGGGACAAAAACACCGTCTAAAGTGTCTAATTCGTCTGATTGGACGGCGGGCGCCGATCAGAAAGTGAGTGCAGTTAGCGCACTTTTGCCTTGGGTGTGCGGCCTCCTCTTTGGTGAGCAGAGAGTATCGGCCGTCCCTGCGGCACGCTCAGGAAACGGACGCTCCGGGACCTCAAGCCGTTGAATAGCAAGGCTGTCAGGTTCGAAAGTGCGATGGATTGCCCTCTCCCATTGGAAGAGGGCTTGAGCGCACGAGCGCGCATCGATCGTTCTTTCGCGAAAGGGTAAGGGTCGGGCGGTGCGACTTGGCCACCAGCCGACCCTCATCCGGCCCTACGGGCCACCTTCTCCCGACGGGAGAAGGGAATGAGCTGGCTACGCCAACGCGTTCCGCACCGCCGCCAGGCCGTCTTCGGCCTTGGAGCCGTCGGGGGCGCCGCCTTGGGCGAAGTCGGGCTTGCCGCCGGCGCCCTGGCCGCCCATGGCGATGACGGCGGCGCGGGCCAGGTCGGCGGCGTTGACGCGATCAGTCAGGTCCGAGGTCACGGCGACGGTGACCGCCGCCTTGCCCTCGGTGACGCCGATCAGGGCGACCACGCCGGTTCCGACCTGTTTCCTGAAGTCTTCGGCGACGCCGCGCAAACCTTTGCCGTCCACGCCGTCCAGCACGCGGGCCATCAGTTTGACACCGTTGATCTCCTCAGGCGCGGACGACGCGCCCGAGCCGCCGCCCAGGGCCAGCTGTTTCTTCAGCTCGGCGACCTGTTTCTCCAGCGACTTGACCGAGGCGGTCAGGCTGTCGACCCGGGCGGGGACGTCGGCGGTCTGGACCTTGAAGCTCTGGGCCAGCGAACGGGCGACGCCGGCCTGGGCCAGCAGATACTGACGCGCGGCCTCGCCGGTCAGGGCCTCGATGCGGCGCACGCCGGCGGCGACGCCGGTTTCCTGAACGATCTTGAACAGGGCGATGTCGCCGGTGCGGGCGACGTGGGTGCCGCCGCACAGTTCGACCGAATAGGGGGCGTTGTCGCTGACCAGCGAGCGACCCAGCGTCAGGACGCGGACCTCGTCACCGTATTTCTCGCCGAACAGGGCGATGGCGCCGGCCTCGATGGCCTCCTGCGGGGCCATCAGCTTGGTTTCCGCCGGGACGTTCTGGCGGATGACGGCGTTGACCTCGGTCTCGATGGCGGACAGTTCGGCCTCGGTGAGCGGGGCGCCGTGGCTGAAGTCAAAACGGGCGCGCTCGGCGTCGACCAGCTGACCCTTCTGGGCGACTGCGGGGCCGAGCACATTCTTCAGCGCCGTATGCAGCAGGTGGGCGGCGGAATGGTTGGCGCGGCTGGTGCGGCGCTTTTCAGCGTCCACCAACTGGGCCGCGCGGGTTCCGATCTCCAGCTTGCCGGCCGTAACCTGGGCCACCAGGACATGCAGGTCGCCGGCGTGTTTACGCACATCGATGACCTCGGCCTCGCCACCCGGCCACTCCAGGGTTCCGTGATCGCCGGCCTGGCCGCCGCTTTCGGCATAGAAGGGAGTGGTATCGAACAACACTTCGACGATGTCGCCGGCCTCGGCCGTCTCGACCGGCGCGCCGGCGTTCATCAGGGCCAGGACCTCGCCCGAGCCTTCGATATTGTCATAGCCGGTGAAGACGGTCGGCCCCATCCGGTCGCGGATCGCCAGCCATTCGTTGGTGTTGGCGGTCTGGCCCGAGCCCTTCCAGTTTTCGCGCGAACGCTGGCGCTGTTCGGCCATGGCGGCCTCGAAGCCGTCGACGTTGACCGAGAAGCCGCGACGACGCGCCTCATCCTGGGTCAGGTCCAGCGGGAAGCCGTAGGTGTCGGACAGGGTGAAGGCCGTCTGGCCGTCCAGCATGTCGCCGGGACGGAAGCCCTGAACCGCCGTGTCGAACAGGGCCATGCCGCGGCCGAGCGTGGTGCGGAAGCGGACCTCTTCCTGCTTCAGCGTGTCTTCGATGAAGGGCTGGGCGCGGGCCAGTTCAGGATAGGCGTCGCCCATCTGGGCCACCAGGGTCGGGACCAGACGGTGCATCAGGGGGTCGGCGGCGCCCAGCAGATGGGCGTGGCGCATGGCGCGTCGCATTATGCGGCGCAGCACATAGCCCCGGCCTTCGTTCGACGGGGTGACGCCGTCGGCGATTAGGAAGGAAGACGAGCGCAGGTGGTCGGCGATGACGCGGTGGCTGGCGGCCTGATCGCCGTCCGATTTGGTCGAGGTGGCGTCTTCGGACGCGGCGATCAGCGTCTTGAACAGGTCGGTTTCGAAAACCGAATGCACGCCCTGGAGCACGGTGGTCATCCGCTCCAGACCCATGCCGGTGTCCACGCTGGGCTTGGGAAGGTTGCGAACGATCTGATCGTTCTCCTTCTCATACTGCATGAAGACGTTGTTCCAGATCTCGACGTAGCGGTCGCCGTCCTCGTCCGGCGAACCGGGAGGGCCGCCGGCGATCTTGTCGCCGTGGTCCCAGAAGATCTCGGTGCAGGGGCCGCAGGGGCCCGAGTCGCCCATGGCCCAGAAGTTGTCCGAGCCGGCGATGCGGATGATCTTGTCGTCGGAGAAGCCGGTGACCTTCTTCCAGATCGCGGCGGCCTCGTCGTCATCAATATAGACGGTGACCAGGAGACGTTTGGGGTCCAGGTCGAAATCCTGGGTGACCAGGTTCCACGCCTTCTCGATGGCGTGCTCCTTGAAGTAGTCTCCGAAGGAGAAGTTGCCCAGCATCTCGAAGAAGGTCAGGTGGCGGGCGGTGTAGCCGACGTTGTCCAGGTCGTTGTGCTTGCCCCCGGCGCGCACGCACTTCTGCGAGCTGGTCGCGCGCGGATAGGGCGGCTTGGCGGCGCCGGTGAAATAGTCCTTGAACGGCACCATGCCGGCATTGACGAAGAGCAGGCTCGGGTCGTTCTGCGGCACCAGCGGGGCCGAATGGACCTTGGCGTGGCCGTCCGCCGCGAAATAGTCGAGGTAGGTGGCGCGGATCTCGTTCAGGCTGGGCATATGCGGTCTTCGGCTCGGCGGTCGCTAGGAACCGGCGTCATATAGGGTTTTGGCGGGGAGCGCATCATCTGCGCGGGGAGAGGCGCGCAGCACACGATCCTTCCCCGAGGAGCGCAGCGGAACGGGGGAGGGGGACCATGCGCAGCATGGTGGAGGGGGCGAAAGTCGTTAGGTGTTGAAAGGAGCGGTCAGCATCGGGGATGCGGTCGCCCCCTCCACCGCTTCGCGGTCCCCCTCCCCCGCTGGGCGGGGGGAGGATTATCTCAGACCCTCGGCGGCGGGCCGAACTTGCCGGACTGGTAGTCCTGGATCGCCTGGATGATCTCGTCGCGGGTGTTCATGACGAAGGGGCCATGGCTGAAGACCGGCTCGCCGATGGGATCGGCGTGGCCCAGGAGGACGACGGCGTCGGTGGTCGCCGTGATCTGAACCACATCGCCGTCGGACAGGGCGGCGAGGTTCCATTGCGGCACCGGCGTTCCGGCGACGGCGATCTCGCCTTTGATCCCATAAAGGAAGACGTTGCGGCCGG
The DNA here is from genome assembly GCF_002500885.1 of Brevundimonas sp. UBA7838. Classification (NCBI taxonomy): domain Bacteria; kingdom Pseudomonadati; phylum Pseudomonadota; class Alphaproteobacteria; order Caulobacterales; family Caulobacteraceae; genus Brevundimonas; species Brevundimonas sp. UBA7838. The sequence continues at coordinate 12,056 of NZ_DLTK01000071.1, read as the reverse complement.
GGGCGACGGGCGTCTCGAACGTCGCGCCGGCGGGCAGGCGCACGACCGCCAGATGAATGTCGATCAGGGACTGGATCGGCGCCTTGACGCCCAGCCAGTCGCCGGAGACGGGCTCGACCGTGACGCCGGCCTCGGTCGTGAAGGTCGGGATGTCGGATTTCTGCAGGCCGATATAGTCCGGCTTTGTCATCTTCAGCCGCGACGGCAGGTTGACCCACAGCTGCAGGATCTCCATCGGCCCGCCGTCGCGCTTGAAGGCGGTCGGGGACAGTTCGGCGTGGATCAGGCCCGAGCCGGCGGTCATCCACTGGATGCCGCCCGCCTTGATGATGCTCTCGCCGCCGCCGGAATCGTTGTGGGCCAGTTCGCCGTTCAGGATGAAGGTGACGGTCTCGAAGCCCCGGTGCGGGTGCGGGCCGAACGGCAGCCCGGCGTTGCCCGGCGCATAGGTCTGGGGCCCGTGGTGGTTCAGGAACAGGAAGGGATCGATCTGGTCCACGCCGGGACCGGGCACCGGACGCCGGGTGGTCAGGTCGCCGATGTCGTCGCGATGGGCGGGGTGCAGGCGAAGGACGGAACGAGGCTGGGTCATTCGCTACATATAGGGTGGCGGATCGCCGGTGGCGAGATCGGGGGTGGCGAGATCAGCCTGGACGGGTCGCCGTGACAGGACGGGCGCGGCCGTCCTGAACCCATTCTCCGGCCCAGCCATTCAACGCCGGATGCAGACGCAGTTCGCCCTCCGACAGAGGGATGACGACGACCTCGCCCCTGGTCGAGACCGGCCCGGCGAAGCCGGTTCGGTCGACCCCGGCCGGCGCATCCAGACGTCGCCAGGCGCCTTCGACCCGACGGCCCTCGCCCCGGTCGGTCAGGGACAGCGACAGCAAAGGCCTTCCGTCCGGCTGGGCGATGCGCCAGCGGCCGTCCAGCGGGCCCATTGCGGCTTCGGCGTCGATCGCGGCCTGGGCCACGCCCTGGTCGTAGGTGGTCTGGCTGTCGGAGGGGCTGAACTCATAGTCGCCGGCGTAGTCGTCGACCGCAACCGGGGCTGTCAGGGGGCGGCGATGCAGGTCGGTCGCGGCGTCCCCCTCGGCCGTTTCGCGCCCGAAACGGGATGGCGGTTGATAGGGGCGGACGGTCGGCGCGCGATAGGTTTCCGGCGTCGCGTCCAGAAGCCCTGTCGTCTGAATGGCGGGCTCCAGGGCGACGGCGGACATCAAGGCGAGCAGCAACATGAGCCCACCCTGCCAAATCGCCGGGCGCGTCGCCTAGCCGTCGAACGGGGCCTGAACGCAAACGTGATCCGTCGTGATGGAACCGACGTAAACCGCACAATCCGTCGATCTGGGGGTCTGTGCGTTGACACCGGCCCCACACGGTCACAAAAGCCTTCGCAACCGCACACGGCGATTGAATTCATTCGCTTTTGAGAACCATTCGCATGAACCAGCCCAACCCGACGCCGGGTGGCGCCTCAAGCGACCGGACGGGTCGCTTCGTCACTCAACCGAACGGACATATCGCGCCGCTGTCGCCCCACATGGGCGTCTGGCGCTGGCACGTCACCATGACGGCCTCCATCTTGTTCCGCGCGACGATCATCGCCGCCACGGTCGGCGTGCTGTTCGTCCTGGCCTGGCTGGGCGCGCTGGCGTTCGGGCCCGAGGCGTTCCAGAGCGCGCTCGATCTGGCCGGATCGCCGCTGGGCCTGCTGGTCTTCTTCGGTCTGACGGTAGTGCTGTTCTCCTTCATCCTGAACGGCGCGCGCCACACCTATAACGACACCGGCAACGGACTGACGGTGAAGTCCGCGACCGCCCTGTCGAACATTGCGGTGTGGGGGCCGATCCCGCTGGCCGTGCTGTTCTGGGTCGTGCTGTTCGCCACGGGGAGGGTTTCGCTGTGAGCGGCGCCGCAAAGTTCAAGAACAACGTCAAGGTTTCCGAGCGTCACGGCGCCGGCGAATGGCTGATCGAGCGCATCCTGCTGGTGGCCCTGCTGCCGTTGGGCCTGTGGGTCGCCTCGACCGGCTTCACCCTGGCGGGCGCCGGCTATGACGCGGCGATGGCCTGGTTCGCCAATCCGCTGAACGCGGCCCTGATGGCGATCACCGCCGTGATCTTCTTCGGCTACGTTAGCCTGGCTTGGAAAGTCGTTCTGGAAGACTACGTGCCCAACGTCGGAACGCGCGGCCTTCTGGTCCTGCTGCTGAACGTCGTCTTCCTGCTGCTGGCCGCCGCCAGCGTCTTCTTCATCGTGCGGCTGGCGCTGGGTTCGGCGCCGCTGCCCGCTGGTTTCGGAGCCTGATTAACTGATGGCCGCTTACGAACTGATCGATCACGAATACGACGTCGTCGTCGTCGGCGCCGGGGGCTCGGGCCTTCGCGCCGCGCTCGGCGCCGCGCAGCAGGGGCTGAAGGTCGCCTGCGTGACCAAGGTCTTCCCCACCCGCTCGCACACCGTCGCGGCCCAGGGCGGCATCTCGGCCTCGCTCGGCAACATGGGCGAGGACAGCTGGCAATGGCACATGTACGACACCGTCAAGGGGTCGGACTGGCTGGGCGACCAGGACTCGATCGAATATCTGGTCCGTAACGCGCCCAAGGCCGTCTATGAGCTGGAACACTGGGGCGTGCCCTTCAGCCGCACCGAAGAAGGCAAGATCTATCAGCGCGCCTTCGGCGGCATGACCCGCAACTTCGGCGAAGGCCCGGTGCAGCGCACCTGCGCCGCCGCCGACCGCACCGGCCACGCCATCCTGCACACCCTGTACGGCCAGTCGGTGCGCCGCGAGGTGAAGTTCTTCGTCGAGTATTTCGCGCTGGACCTGATCATGCAGGACGGCGCCTGCACCGGCGTGACGGCGCTGCAGCTCGACAACGGTCAGCTTCACCAGTTCCGCGCCAAGATGGTGGTTCTGGCGACCGGCGGATACGGCCGCGCCTATTTCAGCGCCACCTCGGCCCACACCTGCACCGGCGACGGCAATGCGATGGTGCTGCGCGCCGGCCTGCCGCTGCAGGACATGGAGTTCGTACAGTTCCACCCGACCGGCATCTATGGCGCCGGCTGCCTGATTACAGAGGGCGCGCGCGGCGAGGGCGGTTATCTGACCAACTCGGAAGGCGAGCGCTTCATGGAGCGTTATGCGCCGACCGTGAAGGACCTGGCCCCGCGCGACATGGTTTCGCGCTCCATGACCATCGAAATCCGCGAGGGTCGCGGCGTGGGTCCGAACAAGGACCACATCTTCCTGCATCTGGATCACCTGGATCCGAAGATTCTGCACCAGCGCCTGCCGGGCATCTCGGAGTCTGCCAAGATCTTCGCCGGCGTGGATGTGACCAAGGAGCCGATCCCGGTCCTGCCGACCGTGCACTACAACATGGGCGGCATCCCCACGAACTATCACGGCGAAGTCCTGACGCTGCGCGACGGCAACCCCGACAGCGTGGTTCCGGGCCTGATGGCCGTGGGCGAGGCGGCGTGCGTTTCGGTGCACGGCGCCAACCGCCTGGGCTCCAACTCCCTGACCGACCTGGTGGTGTTCGGCCGCGCCGTCGGCCTGCGCTGCGGTGAAGTCGTCGACAAGGCTTCGGCCGTGCCATCGGCCTCCAAGAGCCAGACCGACCAGCACCTGGCCCGCCTGGATCGCTTCCGTTACGCCGACGGCTCGACCCCGACCGCCGAGCTGCGTCTGTCGATGCAGCGCGCGATGCAGGCCGATGCGGCGGTGTTCCGCACCGGCGAGACCCTGCAACAGGGCACCGACAAGCTGCGCGCCATCGAGGCGGCCGGCGCCGACATCAAGACCACCGATCGCGGCCTGATCTGGAATACGGACCTGGTCGAGACGCTGGAGTACGACAACCTGATCGCCCAGGCGATGGTGACGATCGAGGGCGGTCTGAACCGCACGGAATCGCGCGGCGCCCACGCCCGCGAAGACTATCCCGATCGCGACGACGTCAACTGGATGAAGCACACCCTGGCGTGGAAGCGTCCGGGCGAGCAGGTCCAGATCGATTATCGTCCGGTCCACAACTACACCATGTCCGACGACATCGCGTATATCGAACCGAAGGCGCGGGTTTACTAAGATGGTCCAGCTGACTCTCCCCAGAGGCTCCAAGCCGACGACCGGCAAGGTCCACAAGGCCGCGCCGGGCTCCAAGGACGTGAAGACCTACAAGGTCTATCGCTACGATCCGGAAACCGACGCCGATCCGCGCTGGGACACCTATGAGGTGCCGACCGGCGATCACGGGCCGATGCTGCTGGACGCGCTGATCCACATCAAGAACACCATCGATCCGACCCTGTCATTCCGGCGCTCGTGCCGCGAGGGCATCTGCGGCTCGTGCTCGATGAACATCGACGGGCGTAACGCTCTGGCCTGCACCAAGGGCTGGGACGAATGCGCGTCCAACAACATCACCATCTCCCCCCTGCCCCACCAGCCGGTGGTCAAGGACCTGGTGACGGACCTGAGCCTGTTTTACGCCCAGTACGACTCAATCCAGCCGTATCTGCAATCGGACGAGCCTGACCCCGAGAAGGAACGTCTGCAGACCCCGGCCGAGCGCGAGAAGCTGGACGGCCTGTACGAGTGCATCCTGTGCGCCTGCTGCTCGACGTCCTGCCCCAGCTACTGGTGGAACCAGGAAGAGTACCTGGGCCCGGCGGCGCTGCTGCAATCCTATCGCTGGATTTCCGACAGCCGCGACGACGCGACCCAGAAGCGCCTGGACGACCTGGAAGACCCGTTCAAACTGTATCGCTGCCACACGATCATGAACTGCGCCCAGGTCTGTCCCAAGGGTCTGAACCCGGCCAAGGCCATCGCCGAGACCAAGAAGCTGATGGTCGCGCCGAGCCGCAAGAAGGCGGCCTGAGTATCCGGCACCGGGGGCCTTGCCTCCGGCGCCGCCTCCTTTAAGAGCGGCGCATGGCCAGCATCACCTATATCGAGCATGACGGAACCGAGCACGTCGTCGACGTGAAGTCGGGGCTGAGCGTCATGGAAGGCGCGATCCGCAACAATGTGCCGGGCATCGACGCGGACTGCGGCGGGGCCTGCGCCTGCGCGACCTGCCATGTTTATGTCGACGAAGCCTGGCGCGAGGCGACGGGCAAGCCGTCGGCCATGGAAGAGTCGATGTTGGACTTCGCCGAAGAGGTCGAGCCGAACAGCCGCCTGTCGTGCCAGATCCGGGTGTCGGACGCGCTGAACGGCCTGATCGTGCGGTTGCCGGAAAACCAGCACTGAAATGATCGACGCGCGGCTGATCGACAGGATCGGCCGATGGATCGACCAGCGCACCGAGGCGATGGGCCGGGACGGTCCGCCGATCCTGGGGATCGCGGGTTCGCAAGGTTCGGGAAAATCCACACTGGCCAAGGCCGTCGCCAAACGGTTCGGTGGGGCGAGCCTGTCGCTGGACGACGTCTATCTGACAAAGGCGGAGCGGGCGGCCATGGCGGCGCGGGTGCATCCGCTGTTCGCCACGCGCGGGCCGCCGGGGACGCATGACCTGGGCCTTCTGAACCGTCTGCTGGATCGGTTGCAGGCGGCGGCGCCGGACGATCTGACGCCTCTGCCGCGTTTCGACAAGCTGGCCGACGACCGGGCGCCCGAGGCGGACTGGCCAGTCGTGAAAGGTCGGCCGCGCGTCATCGTGCTGGAGGGATGGTGCCTAGGCGCGACGCCGCAGGCCGAGGGGGATCTGGTTGAGCCGATCAACGCCTTAGAAACCCGGCAGGATGTCGAGGGCGTGTGGCGCAGGGCGGTCAATGATGCGCTGGCTCAGCCCTATGCCCGCTTGCGCCCGCGATTGGACGCTCTGGTCTTTTTGAAGGCGCCGGGGTTCGATGTCGTGCTGGACTGGCGCTGCGAGCAGGAGGCGGGATTGATGGGGCAGGACGCCGTATCGCCCGAGCGACGCGCGGCCCTGGCGGTCTTCATCCAGCATTATGAGCGCCTGAGCCGGCATATGATGACGGGCGGCGTGGAGGCGGACCTGATCGTCGCTCTGGACCGGGAACGCGGGGTTCGCAGCCTTGAAGGCGGGCTTGGCGCCTGAGCCGCCTCTGTGCGTTATCGGACCATGAGCCTGTTTGGATCCAAGCCCGCCGTCGAGCCCGACCGCCGCATGGGCGCGCGCCGACCCGCAAACGCGCGCGGCGTCATCTGCGCGCCCGGCCTGGAGACGGCGTGTCTGATCGTCGATCTGTCGGACGCGGGGATGAAGCTGCGGCTGGACCGGGGCGGGGCCTTGCCGCGCGAGGTCGTGGTGGTCGATGTGGCCGCGGGCGTCGCCTATCCCGCCACCGTCGTCTGGCAGCGCGGGCAGGAGGCCGGGCTGAGGCAGACCGGGGCCAAATCGCTGAGAGGGCTGGCGCCGGCGAGGCTGATCCCAGCGCGCGACGCCTGGCTGAGGGCCGGCGGGCGCTGATCGGCCGGGCTAGTCCGCCGTGTCGGCGGGCATGGAGCCGGCGTTGATGGCGATGCGGCCCACCAGCCCCTTGACGATCAGGTCCAGGGCCGACCCCTCGCGATAGTCGGCGGCGGCGACGAAGTTCACCCGGTCCTCCGAAATCAGGGAATAGACCTTTTTCTGGTCCCGCTCGTTCGAGCGCGGATCATAGACGGCGATCGAGAAACCGCCCTTGGTGTGCATCATCTTCATGGTCGGCACGTCGGTGTCGCCGTCGCCGATGAAGATCATCCGGTCGAAGGGCACGGCGCGCTCGTCATCAGGGATGAAGTGGTTGATGCGTTCGTGCTCCCAATGGTTCTTCACGCCCTTATTGATGCGGAACAGATACTGGGTCTTGGTCGTGTAGTTGACGCCGACCGCCGGCCAGGCGGCCTCGCCCTTGTCGTCATAGACGTAGTGGGAGGCGAAGACGTGGGTCAGGGCGGGGCGGATCGGCGTGCCGTCGATCATCTCCTCCAGCCCGGCGGAGATGATGTAATGCTCGATCTCCAGCCCGTATCTGGCACCGAAGGCGTTCATCCGGTCGAACCAGCTGAGATCCTTCAGACCCTCGAACAGGGCCACCGCCTCGCCGTGCTGGCGCAGGGTCTCGCGCGTCACCGGGGCGCCGTTCTGACGCGCGTGGTGCAGCATCAGCTGCATGTACATCAGGATGCCGTCGCCGTCGGCGTCCTTGGTCAGGCGTTCGGCCTCTTCCCAGAAGGCGCCGATGCCCATGCCGACGGAGGGGATGAAGGACACCTCCTGCATATTGCCGCGCGCCAGGGTGCCGTCGAAATCATAGATCAGGGCGGTTTTCAGCAGCGGGGTCTTGGGTTCGGCCGTATCGGACATGGGGCGAGATCCTTGGTGGAACCCGCCCTCTATATCAGCCCGCCGCGCCCGTCGATTGGCGCCGCTGGCCGAAGGTGGGCGCCGCCGCCTTCTGCTCGGCCCAGTAGTCGGCGCCCGTCGTCGGCTTGAACATGGTGCGGGGCGACCCGTTGCGGGCCACCACGGCGAAGGTGTTGGTCGAGGCCTGATAGATCAGGGTGTCGCCATTTGGCCGTTTGACGGTCTCGGCGTCGCGCGGAGGCTTTGTCGTGAAAGCCGTGACCTTCGTCAGATAGTCCTCGGCTGAGCGCGCGCCGAAGTCTGCGCCGTTGCGGTCGTAGAGACGCGCGATCTTGGCGTCGACGGTTTCGCGCCGATTGGCGGTCAGGACGGGCTTCTCCTGAGGCGTCGCAGCCTCTTCGCTTGCCGTCGGCATGGACGTCAGGGCAACGGGTTCGGCGCTCGCCGTCCGATCCCGCGTCTCAACCGCCGAACTGTTGTCGCAGGCACTCAGCCCCAGCAGACCGCACAGGACCAGCGCGGCCCCTCCCCTTGTCAGCGTTCTCATTCTTTCCTCCAGATACCCGCTGGACGCGACGAAAGCACAACTTTATTGTTCGCGCAATGTTCTCGTCTCGACGGCGTCACGCGCGGCGGCTAGACCGTGAGCATGAACAATCGCCTCCTTTCGAACCGCAAAATCCTGCTGATCGTGGGCGGCGGCATCGCGGCCTATAAGGCGCTGGAGCTGATGCGGCTGATCGCCAAGGCGGGCGGGCGGACGCGGGTGATCCTGACCGAATCCGGTGCCGAGTTCGTGACGCCCCTGTCGCTGGCGGCGCTGAGCGGCCATCCGGTGCGGTCGGGCCTGTTCCACCCCGACGACGAGACCAGCATGGGCCATATCGAGCTGTCGCGCTGGGCAGACCTGGTGGTCGTGGCGCCAGCGACGGCGGGGCTGATCGCCAAGGCGGCGAACGGTTTGGCCGACGACCTGGCCTCGACGACCCTGATCGCGACGGACAAGCGGGTGCTGCTGGCGCCGGCGATGAATGTGCGGATGTGGGAGCATCCGGCGGTCCAGGCCAATATGGAGCGGTTAAAGGCCTTTCCGGGCTTCCATGGCGTGGCGGTGGTGGGGCCGGACGACGGCGAGATGGCCTGCGGCGAATATGGGCCGGGTCGGATGGCGGAGCCCGCCGCGATCCTGGACGCCATTGCGGGCCTGCTGGCAGGCGCGGCCGGACAACCGCTCAAGGGACGCAAGGCCGTGGTCACGGCCGGGCCGACGTTCGAACCGATCGACCCGGTGCGGGGCCTGACCAATCGCTCCAGCGGCAAACAGGGCTACGCCATCGCCGCCGCCCTGGCCGAACTGGGCGCAGAGGTGACGTTGGTGTCGGGGCCGACGGCGCTGGCGGCGCCGACCGGCGTGACGCGGATCGATGTGGAGAGCGCGCTGGAGATGCAGGCGGCGACGCAGAGCGCCCTTCCCGCCGACATCGCCGTCCTGTCGGCCGCCGTCGCCGACTGGCGCGTGGACACCATCGCCGGCGGCAAGATCAAGAAGGGACCCGGCGGCCCGCCGACCCTGGCCCTGATCGAAAACCCCGACATCCTGACCGGCGTCGCCGCGCCCGGTCCGAACCGCCCGGCCCTGGTCATCGGCTTCGCCGCCGAAACGACGGATCTGGAAGCCAATGCGCGCGCCAAGCTGTCGCGAAAGGGCTGCGACTGGATCCTGGGAAATGACGTGTCCGACGATGTGTTCGGCTCGGACGGCAACGCCGTACTGCTGGTCACCGCCGATCGGACCGAGACCTGGCCGCGCCAGTCCAAGACCGCCATCGCCCGGGCCGTCGCCGCCCGCATCGCCGATCATTTCAAGGCCGCCCAATGACCGAGACCGCCATCCAGATTTTGCGCCTGCCGCATTCCGAAGGTCTGCCCCTGCCCGCCTATGAGACGGGCGGTTCGGCGGGCATGGACCTGCGCGCCGCCGTGCCCGAGGATCAGCCGATGACCCTGGCGCCGGGTCAGCGGGCGCTGGTGCCGACGGGGCTGAAGATCGCCCTGCCGCCGGGGTATGAGGCCCAGGTGCGGGCGCGCTCGGGCTTGGCGTTGAAACACGGCATCATCTGCCCGAATGCTCCCGGCACCATCGACAGCGACTATCGCGGCGAGTGCGGCGTCATCCTGGCCAACATCGGCGCCGAGCCCTTCGTCATCCGCCGCGGCGAACGCATCGCCCAGCTTGTGATCGCCCGGCATGAGCGGGCGGACTGGATCGAGGTCGAAACGCTGGACGAGACCGCACGCGGGGCGGGCGGGTTCGGATCGACGGGGCGCTGACGCCCTAAACCAGCGGCGCCGTCGGCTGGATGAGGCTGGCCTTGCGGCGGATATGTTCGCGCCAGGCGGTGTAGAGGCCGCTGCTCGCGATCAGGGCGGCGCCGGCCAGGGTGGTGAGGGTGGGCGTCGCGGCCATCAGCCACCAGCCGAAGACGATGGCGCCGACAATCTGGAGATAGTCGAAGGGCGCGACCACGGCGACCGGGGCCTTTTGCAGCGAGGCGGTCATGAACAGCTGGGCCAGACCGCCGGCGACGCCCGATCCGATCAGCAGGCCGAAGGTGCCGAGCGCGTGCCAATGGCCGACGAAGGGCAGCAGGATCGCCCCCACGACCGAACAGGCGACGAAGAACCAGAAGACGATGGCGGCGACGTGTTCGGTGTCGCGCAGCTGTCGCAGCGTAATGGTCACGCCGGCCGTCAGCACCGCCCCGATCAAGGCGAAGGCCACGCCCGCCAGCGGCAGGACCGACTGGCCGACGCCCGGCCGCATGACCACGATCACGCCGATGAAGCCGACAGCGACGGCGGCCCAGCGGCGCGGGCCGACCGCCTCCTTCAGCACGAAGAAGGACAGGATGGTGGCGAAGATCGGAGCGGTGAAGCTGAGGGTCGTCGCGTCGGCGAGAGGCAGCAGCGTCAGCGTCTGGAACAGGCACAGGATGGCCGCGACGCCCAGGGCGCTGCGTCCCAGATGAGCCAGGGGGCGGCGCGTCGACAGGGCCGAGAGGCCGCCCGGCTGGGTCAGCACCCAGGCCAGCACCACCGGCAGGCCGAAGAAGGCGCGGTAGAACAGCATTTCCGGCGCCGCGACGCCATCCTGCGACGCCAGCTTCAACGTCGCCGTCATGATCGAGAAACAGCCGGCGGCGGCGATGCGCAGAAGAATGCCGCGGACGACATCCTCGCCCGCGGCTTTCGATGGATCAGGCGAAGGCCGCGCGGCGGCGACCATGTCGCGCGCTTAGGCCTGGCCGGTTTCGACCGGCTGCTGGGCGATCTGTTGCTGGCGCGCGATGTAGATGGCGGCGAAATCGATGGGGTCCAGCTGGAACGGGGGATAGAAGCCGCCGTCGGCCGTGGCGCCCGAGATGATCTCGCGCGCGAACGGGAACAGGTAGCGCGGGCATTCGATCAGCAGCAGCGGCTCGATGTCCTGCTCCTGGACATTGGCCAGCTGGAACAGGCCGCCATAGACCAGTTCGACGTGGAAGACAGGCTGGTTCTCGTGGGTCGCCTTGATCGACAGCTTCAGATCCAGTTCGAACAGGCCGTCGGGGCGACCCTGGGCGGCCATTTCGACGCCGAGGTCGATCGCGGGCTTGCCGTCGATGCGCAGGGATTCCGGGGCGCGCGGGTTCTCGAACGAGAAATCGCGGACGTATTGCGCCAGGATGCGGAAGCCGGGACCGGCGGGCTGGCCCTGCTGGGCGTCGCCTTGCTGGGGCTGTTCGGCGGGAGGAGCGGCGTCGGTCATGAAACGGTCTTTGGCGCAGTTTGGGGCCGATGAGGCCGGAATGAGGCGCCGCGACTACCATGCCGGGACGCTTGGCCGCAACGTCGCGCGCGCGATTGGGCGCGCGCTTCGCCTTGCCTCACCCTATATGAGCCCGTAATCACGCCAGACTCAGTGTTTGGCGCACCCGTCGTTCGCTACAGGAATCTCCTCTTGAACATGCCGGTTCAGTTCCAGGTCGTCGTCTTCGCCTTCATCGCAGCCTTTGTGCTGTTCCAGCTCTACAATGTGCTGGGCAAGCGGGTGGGCCGTCAGCCGCAGGAAGACGCCAAGATCGCGCCGCCCGGCCCGGCCCAGGCCGACACGCCCAAGGTCGCGGCGATCGACCCGGCGACCCTGGCCTCGATCGCCAGCCTGAAGGCGCGCGATCCGGCGTTCGACCCGGCCCGTTTCCTGGACGGCGCGCGTCAGGCCTATGAGACCATCGTTCGCGGCTACGCCGCCGGCGACCGGGCCGCGCTGAAGCCGTTGCTGAAGCCGAACGTCTTCGCCTCGTTCGAGACCGGCATCGCAGCGCGCGAGACGCGCGGCGAGACCGAGACCGTCGAGTTCCTGTATCCGCCCCGGGCCGATCTGGAAGGCGCGGTCGCCGAGGGCGACAAGGCCGTGGCCAAGGTCCGCTTCCTGGCCGAACTGCGCAGTCGGGTGACCAAGGCCTCGGGCGAAACGGCGGACGCGACGACGGGCGAGCCGCTGGTGGAGGAACGCCGCACGGCCGAACACTGGACCTTCGAGCGCACCTTGGGCGCGACGGACCCGAATTGGGTGCTGTCGCGCGTCGAGCCGGCCAACGCCTGATGGCGGCTCGCGGCCGGTCGGGCGGACTGGCGACGCTGACGGCCGCCCTGGCGGTCGCCGCCTGTTCGACCGGG